>JAIRLW010000415.1 GCA_031259095.1 Planctomycetaceae bacterium
ACATTGGTTGGACAACAGGCGCAATTGAAAAACGGTTGACGATGATGATTGCCGATACTTTCGAGCGGATTGACATAAAAGAAACTTTTTCCGTCCAGACCAACGCCGGACAACACGCCGTTATACATTGCCCGTTCGACAACATCGGCATATTTTGCGTCGCCGTGTAACAGATTCATTCGGTGCGCCCAAAACACCAACCCGATAGCGGCGCACGTTTCGCAGTACGCTGTCCGGTTCGGCAATTCATAAGCGTTACCGAATGCTTCGCCTTCATGTCTTGCTCCGATACCGCCGGTAATGTACATTTTTTTATTCACAACATCGTTCCACAAACGATCCATTGCGTTAATCAGTTCCTGATCGCCGGAATAGGCGGCGTTATCGGCAACTCCGGCATACAGATAAACCGCCCGAACCGCATGACCGACAATTTCAGACTGCTCCCGAATCGGTAGATGATCCTGCTGGTAAGCGCCGGATATTTTATCGTTGCGTTTTGATTGATCGCCGCGAATATCGATAAAATGTTTCGATAACGTTAAATATTTTTCTTGACCGGTCAACTGATAAAGTTTTATCAAAGCGAGTTCAATCTCTTCATGACCCGGAACTTCAAATTTCGGCGATTTTTTCGTGCAAAAAACATCAATAATATGATCGGTGAATTTTTCCGCAACATTTAACAAGGTCTCTTTACCGGTTGCTTGTTTGTAGGCAACAGCGGCTTCAATTAAATGTCCGGCGCAATACAATTCATGTTTCCCGATTTGCGTCCATTTTTTATCCTGTTCCCGCAATGAAAAATAAGAATTGAGATAACCGTTTGGTAATTGGGCGGCGGCAATCCAAGCGATCACCTCGTCAGCGCGTTTTTCCAAAGCCGGATCAGGATGGTCGGCAAGCGAATAAGCAGTTCCTTCAAGGACTTTGTAAACATCGGAATCGTTAAAATAAATTCCTTCAAAATCACCGTTCAAAAGTTTGGCGGCTTTGGCGAAATTGGTAAAACGTCCGGTTTCTTCACACCATTTATAATTGTGAGGGATTGAAATTTCCCGATTTGTTTTCAATCGCGGCGACCAAAAATGATCGTTGAATTGAACCGCCGTAAACGGAACAGCATGAAATTTCAAATTCTTCGGTTCTTCGCCGGAACAAAAAGTTACGGATAAGACGCACAACACGGTAACAACAAAAAATGTTTTCATAGTGATTCAACGAGTTAAGGTGAAAAAATAAACGAAGCGGAAACAATAAGTACCTTCAAATTTAATTTCAAAATATCATAAAACAAACGCAATGTCAAGCGTGAGAAATGTACCAACGTCAAGGTAAATTCACGACCATACAATACCGTTTTTAAAAAGATAAAAAAAAATTCTTTGTGAACTTTGCGTCTCAATCCTGATTTTTTAACTACGAAATACGCGAATAGACACGAAAATGAGTATTTCAATCTTTTCGTGAACATTCGTGTTTTTCATGGTGAAAATAAAAACAAGACAAAAGAGACGGTTTGCAGAAAAAAGGAAAAATGCCGCTGAAATATTACCAATTTTTTTATAAAAATCGCACTGGATTGATTTTGGAAAATTGAGTATTATTCTGTGATTATTCTGAATAGCCTTGCGTCAATCGATGAATAGAAGATGAATAGAATATGAGTAAAACAATGTATTACAAAACTGCCGGCGAATCGCATGGTCAAGGGATTTTGGCGATTGTTGAGAATTTTCCTGCCGGTTTGGAAATCGATAAATCCAAAATTGACATGGAGTTACGTCGTCGTCAGGGCGGTTACGGACGCGGCGGACGGCAAAATATTGAGACCGATTCCGTTGAAATTCTAACCGGTATTTGGCAAGGAAAATCAACCGGCGCACCCATGACTCTTTGGATTAGAAACCGCGACTACCGTATCGACGCCGCACCGGAAATCACACAACCAAGACCCGGTCATGCCGATTTGGCAGGTTCCATCAAATATGCGTTGCCGATTCGTCCGATTTTGGAACGGGCGAGCGCCAGAGAAACCGCTGGACGTGTTGCCGCCGGCGCATTGGCAAAACAATTACTCGAAAAACATGGAATTATTGTTGCCGGTTTTGTTCGGAGTATCGGCTCAATCTCTCTGCCGCCTCCGCCCGATGATCTCAATCCCAACGAATTGTTACAACGCCGAAATTCCAGTGAACTTTATACGGTTTATCCGGAACATGATACCGTGTTGAAATGGCGGATTGACGAAATCGGTAACGCAGGTGATACTGTGGGCGGTGTTGTCGAAGTACGAGTGTTCGGCGTACCGATTGGTCTTGGTTCGTGTATGCAGTGGGACGCCAAACTCGACGGAAAACTTGCTCAAGCCGCCATGTCCATTCAAGCAATAAAAGGAGTTGAAATTGGTCTTGGTTTTGAATCGGCGCGAACGCTTGGTTCGGTAATGCACGACCCAATCGGTTACGACGCCGCCCAACAACAAATGCCGTGTCAAGGTTTTGTACGAAAAACCAACAACGCCGGAGGAATTGAAGGCGGTCTATCCAACGGTCAACCGATTATTGTCCGTGCGGCAATGAAACCAATTCCAACCCTAAAAAAACCGCTTGATTCAATCGACTTAAACACAAAACAACCAACGCCCACCATTTATGAACGCAGTGATGTTTGTGCGGTTCCTGCCGCCAGTGTTGTGGTGGAAAATGTGATCGCGTTTGAAATTGCCGCACAACTCGAACATCATGATACGCCTCACACTTGACCATTCGGTTTTTTGTTTTTTGATAGGATAAACCGGTTTTGACGGGATAAACAGAATTTACAGGATTTTGAAATATTTCTAAATAAAAGACACAAAAATTCTGCTCTTATACTCCTCACACTTGAAATTTCGGTTTTCGTTTTAAAAAAGTATTTGCCCTGAAGGGGCAATAGGATTTTTTACTGAATAGCCTACCCCAACGGGGTAGGCTATTCAGTAAAAAATCCTGACGCCCCTTTCGGGGCTAATATAAAAAATAAAAATTCCACTGATATATTTCAAAAAATAAAAACCGAATTTTAAAGTACAATGACTATAAACATGGAATCATTGTTATTTCCGCAATTTTGAAATAAACTAATAGAACGATAAGGACAAAGGCGATGAATGATTTGCAAATAAGATAAAATTAAATAATAATAATAATAATAATAATAATAATAACAATAACAATAACAAGAATAGTAATAATAACGTGACATTACATGATCAGACACGGCGAATTATTTCGCTTCTGCTTTTTTTTATTCTTGGTCCTTTGCTCACACTTGGGATTCTTGCGGGGATTATGTTGCGCAAAATTCCGGCAAACGCACGGCAATTTGAGTATAACGCCGCTGTTCAAACCGGTTTGACTTGGAAGATTGACGCAGTTGAATATCGGTCGTTGCATGGTGTTCGTCTGAAAAATGTCCGGCTTCTTGATTCCTTTTCCGCAAAAACAATCTTT
>JAIRLW010000437.1 GCA_031259095.1 Planctomycetaceae bacterium
GATTCGCTGGAACTCAGTTTTCTACCGCCGACTTCCTATCACACCGGCGGCGTCAATGTTTGCATGGGTGACGCCTCCGTGCATTTCATTTCAGACAACATTAACTTTCAAACAAATGGATTGTTCTGGGATGAAAACGTGAGGAACGGTTATAGTGCGACAACAACAACGAATACCGGTAAAAATTGGGCAACCCGTAACGCCGGACTGGTGCCGATTGGGCGATCTCCTTATGGTATTTGGGGCGCTCTCGGTTCCATCGACGGCGGAGAAGCCACAAACGCTCCGTAATAAAATGATAGGGAACCTCATAAAAATTCGTTTCTAATCGCAGAATCTATTTGTTTCAATTTGTCCCTAAAATCCTTAATATCCATGAAATTAGGGCTAAGGGACGATAGGGACAAATGGAATGAATGAATGAATGATTTCGAATCAAATTTGTGTTTAGGAACTGGTATTTTTAGAGGTTCCCGATAATTTTTTTTCCAACTGCAACAACCTTTTTATAAATTTCAAATTCAAATGTTACATAAAATTATTGTTTCAATAATATTGTTGGTTTGTTTTTCCATTGCCGGTTGCAAACAAAGATTACCGGAAGGAATGCCGCCGCTCTATCCTTGTACCATCACGTTAATTCAAGACGGGAAACCGCTTGACCTGGCGTCGGTTAGCTTTTACGCATCAGACACGGAAAATTTCTGGGCATTAGCCGGTACCTCGAATGATCAAGGCGTTATCGAAATGACGACAAACGGACCCTATAAAGGCGTTCCGGCAGGAGTTTATAAGATTACGGTCGAAAAGGTGAAATCCGAAGACATTGATGTTAATCGTTATTGTATGGTCAGTCTTGTTGATCCTCAATTCGGAAAACGGGAAACCACGCCGATTCAAATAGAAATTAAACCGTCTAAAAAGAAAGGCGTCAACGATCAAACGATTGACCTTGGTAAAGAGAACAAAAAACGCATGACCCCGCCGTTGCCTAAAACAAAGGGTTTTGGTGAAAATTGAACATTCCTGTTTTATTAACCACCGAACATGTGGACAAAATAATCCGCAGATTACGCTGATTTTCGCAGATTATTTTTGTCGTGTTTTTAACTACGAAATACACGAAAGGACACAAAAATGATATTTCTATTTTTCTATTTTTCATTTTTTAAAACCTTTCGTGAACCTTCGTGTTTTTCGTGGTAAAAATAACAATAGGGCAATCGATATTTCCTGCCGTTTAGGATTCCGATTTCCGTTCGTAAACAAAGTCAAAGTCGGCTTACGCCGACCGACTTTTTGCCAAAGGGTTGCCCACCTTTGTTTTTTTGACCTACCTCCCCCAATTCCAACATACTCAGAGTTTTTCTCCAGCGGGAACAAGTTGAATGACACTGATTTCCGGCTTGCAAAAAAGACGAATTCGCGGCGCCCAACCGCGCTCCATACCCGTGCCGCGCGTAATTAACAGTGTTCCCCCATTCTCAAACGTAAATAGTCCACTCATCATGTTTCGCGGAATCTGTTTGACAAAACCGTCACCGCCCAATCCAAGCGGTCCATAAAAAGGAATGACCACCTGACCGCCATGCGTATGACCGGCAAGCATTAAATCCGGCGCACGTTTCGCATCCTGATAACCTTCGTCAAGACCGGGATAACGTTCACTATGAAATCCTTTGATCGCAAAATTAGGCATATGTCCCGCCATAATGAGAAAATTTCCCGTGTCCGTCAAACCGCGATCTCCCACACTTCCCTTCGAATCGTTCAACGAAAGTAACACCAAATCAATCAAACCTAAACCTTGTTCTCCGCCTAAATTTTCTAAAATTGTTGAGTCGGTAATCATTTCAACATTGGTATTTTTGAATAAATTATTGGGTCCGATATTTCCCTCAATAGCGTACACTCCAAGCGGTGCGGTTAACGGAATTTCCCTGAATAATTCGTCAAACCGTTTCGGTAAATCAGCAACTCCCTGCGTGCCTTCATAATACTGTAAATAATCGCCGCCAAGAATAATCAAATCCGCTTGTTGTTGCTGAATCATTTTAAGAGTCCGACGTTCATAATCGCCAATCCGGTCAGTCTGAATGTCCGCAGCAAAAACAATTTTAAGCGGTTTTTTCAGTTTCGGCGTTTCAATAACGTAATGTTCAACAACAAGACTGTACGGCTCCCAAACAAGCATGTCAAAACCGAAACCAAAAATCAACAAACCCAATAAACCGGAAAAAAGTGCGGCAACCATTCTGCATTTTCGGAACAAAAGGCAAGCGGCAAGAAGAAGAAAAATACTGCCGTGATAAGTCAAACCTTCCATAACACACTGTCCGCGATTCGTATCAAATACTTTGGCAATAACCCGAATTCCGGCAATTCCAATAAAACCAAACAAGCCAATACTAAAAAAATCAACAAAAATTGACCAACGCGGCAGTGGGACAGTTGTTTGCGGAATGTAAGGCAACCCGTCGTAAATCGTTGGTAACGACGACGGTTTCCCAAACGACGCTCTCAATAATAATGAAAACAAAAATCCCACTAAAAGTATGACGTCCAATGCAAACATCATAAAATGAAACGGAATTGTGTCCATAAACGTAATAGGTAAAAAAATTAAATTAATAAATTAGTAAGTCTATCAGTGGAATATTTGTTTTTCCATTTTAACCCCGCTAGGGGTGTGAAGTGCGCAACCTACGGATCGGAAATATTGGAAAATACCTTTCCTTTTTAAGTCCCGCAGGGGCGTGATCCTCAATCAAAGTAACAATTATTTCGTCCTTGCAGGGCTTGGGATCGTAGAGACGCAAGGCATTGCGTCTCTACGATCCGGCGGTTGCACTGCGATCCGCCGCCGGTTATGCGCCTCTCGTCCCTGCGGGACTAAGACAAAATAACCGATCACGGAAATTACACTGACACGTTACACAAATTAAAGTATTTTGCGATATGTTTTTTTGAAACAAAAATGTCGAATTACTCCGGCAAAAATCCGTATTCATAAACTTTCGGTTGAATTTGTTCCGCTAATATTTTAAGCGAATCCTTTAACGCTTGATCCAATTCGTTGAATTTTTGATCGGTTGATTTCGTGTTCATTCTTCC
>JAIRLW010000481.1 GCA_031259095.1 Planctomycetaceae bacterium
AAACAAAATCCAGTTAATTATGTTAATCATGTCAAAGAAAAAGAGTAACTATCCATCTTTCTTGACTGGATTTACAAGATTTACAGGATTTTTGAAAAGAGTTATCATCATTGAATAAGACTAAAAACATGGAATATTATGAGAGCAAATAATTTTCAAAACAAAATCCAGTTAATTATGTTAATCATGTCAAAATAATCCTGTCAAAGAAAACATTCAACCAGTCCATCACGTCCATGAAAATATTCAAACGAATTTTATGTTTTTTTGTTATTGTTTTATTGTTTAGCGGTATTGGCTGTCAGGTTCATCGACCGTTTTTTAAGAAGCACAAAACGGTCAGTGTTGAAACGTCAACGCCGATGAGTAAACTGGAGCGGGCAATGTTGTTGCAAAATTCAGGCGATTATCTTTCTGCCGTGATTGCTTACCGCGAGGTGATTTCTCACAGTCGTAACAAAAACGAGATTGATTCGGCAAAAATCGGAGCCGCCGAATGTCTAATTAGTCTCAAAAAATTTCCGGCGGCATTGGAAATTTTGGAACCTCTTTCGCTGGATATTGTAACGGAAATCAATATGAAAAAACTTGCACTTGCGGGAGAAATTCTGCTTCATATTGGGCGTTACAAGGAGGCGGAAATGTATCTTGAATTTTCGGTAGGTTCTCTTGATTTGGAGTCTCTTCTTGATCAGGTTCATTTCGGTTCTAATCCTAATCCTAATCCTCATTCTAATTCTGATACTGTATTTGAACCGGATTCATGGATACCGGCGGCGATTGCGAATCTTGGTTGTGCATATTTGAAGAACGATAAACCGGAATACGCGATGCCGATGTACCAGTTTGCGTCATGTCTTTATCGGCGGAGCGGTAATCAGGTACTTGCAGAGCGGTCACAACGGATGTATGATGATTTGGTCTCGGTCATGCGTCAATACGCCCCGTTCAAACCTGTGCCGGTTGCCAAGGGATTTTCGCCGGGACGCATGTAATTGTAACTGTTTGTTTATCAACTGCATTCGATTAACAAATAACTTATAATTTTTCGATTTCAGTCATCGTAATTTTTTTTTTTACGATATCGGGTTAGTAGTACAGAGTGTGAGGAATTGTTGATGTCAAAAAAATACCCCCTTGTATTCTTCTCCCTCTATAAATAAAATTATAGTGTTGTTCGCTGAAGCATCATTGATCACAGAAATCACAATCCCTAATAATATCGTGGCTAAGAAGCAATCTACGAATAAATCCGGCAAATCACAAGACTACGAAGATATATTCGACTACACCTCGTTGCAAAAACAAGACAACAGACCCCCTGAAGCTCCTTTACTGTTGTTTATCGAAAGGATATTTGATCATAGAATATTTTTATGTATCATATTAGGCGTTGTCTCTGTTATTGCTCTTTTGCAAATGCCGGCAACGGATGGATATTAAAGAAGTTATTTTGGCGATCCTTGAAACAATAAAAAGTATTAAAAACAGTACCTTACTCCTTCTGTCATGCTTAATTATTCTCACACTAAGTTTCGTTGTTTTTTACCAATACTCTCGGCAAAAGTGGGAAAAAGAAATGCAAAGAGTTATTGCTGAAAGAGACAAACTACAAGAAAAACTTAATTGTCCGATACAATCATCGGAGGACTTAAAATGACCGCGACTGCTACAATAATAGTTGTTTTAGTATTACTGCTTCTGTTTGATTGGGTCTATTTCGACCTGATATGCCCTGCGGTCCAACAAAGTCTAAAATACGATCTTTTTGCGGTACGTGATCGGTTGCGGTATCTAAAAATAGAAGACCAAAATTTAGACCTAGAAACATACCGTGTTATGGAAACCCGTATCAATGGATGTATTCGGTTAGTTTCTTCGTGGTCTGTCCGCCGCTGGTTGATCGACAGACTACGAGGATGTGATGATCGCGATAAAAAACTAATCAAAAAAATGCAACAAATTGTTCGGAAAATCCTTCAGAAAAAAAACACCAACAACACTTACCATTGTCTTTTTGAAATCGAAACAGACACGATGCGATACTTTCGACGGGCAATTTTGCTCAATTCCCTACTACCCGGTTGGGCATTATCGCGTTGGGTTTTGCCTTGTGAAAACAAAACAAAACTCGTCGAAAACATTGAAAATGAAATAATTACAAAAATGATCATTCACACCGCCTTATCTGTCTAAAATTTTACAAAAATCCCGCTATATTGGATTGGAGATGACTGTTACGCATGTAATTGTAAGACCATGAATGACGAAACGCACGAATTATTAAAACGGTTAATTGCGGAAAACGGTTCCGATTTACATTTGGCGGTGGAGAATCCTCCGATGATTCGGATTCACGGTAAATTGATTCCGTTGCAAAATCATCCTGTATTGACGGATGAAAAAACGTTTTCGATTATTTCTCAACTGGTTGATCAAACGTCGTTGCAAGAGTTACAGAAAACCGGAGAACTTGATGCGGCGTTTGAACTCGAAGGCGGTCACCGGATTCGTATCAACGCTTATCGGCAACAAGGGACTTTTGCGGCTGCACTTCGTTTGTTGCCGAACCGTTTTTTTGAGTTTAAGGAATTGGGATTACCGATGAATGTTTTGGAGCATATTTGCCAATTGCATAACGGACTTATTCTTGTAACCGGTGCAACCAGCAGCGGTAAATCGACAACCATTGCAAGTATTGTTAATCGTATCAATAATGAACGTGCTTGTCATATTCATACGATTGAAGACCCGGTAGAATATCGGCATCACAGCTGCAAATCATTTGTAACACAAAGAGAAATCGGGCGCGACACGGCAACATTTGCCGAAGCCCTTCGCCGTTCCATGCGTGAAGACCCGGATGTGATTGTGGTGGGAGAGATGCGGGATTTGGAAACTATGTCTGCCGCGTTGACACTTTCCGAAACAGGACACTTAACTTTTGCAACATTACACACGTCAACCGCAATTCAAACGATTTCCCGTATTGTCAGCGCCTTTCCTGCTGCGCAACAAGCACAAATCCGTGTTCAACTGGCATCCACGTTACAATATGTGATTTGTCAAAAACTGGTTCCTTGGGACAACGGTGAAGGTCGATCATTGGTTGCCGAAATTCTGATTGTTAATTCGGCGGTTCGTGCGATGATTCGCGAAGAAAAATCACATCAGATCAATAATGTGATGCAGACCAGTTATGATTCGGGAATGCGGACATTGACGCAATCACTGGAAGACGCGGTGCGTCAAGGACGAATCTCTCAAAAAACCGCTCAACTCTATTTAGAATAAATATTCTGATTGTTTCAGAATTTTTTGGGCAGCAATCTGTGGCAATATCAAGTAAGCAACCTTTTGCCAAAAGGTTTTCACCTACGGTCGCGCGGCGTTAGCCGGCTTGACTCTGTGAACGGCAGGAAATCGGAACGCAAAACGGTAGGCAATACCAATTTCCGTCCGCTCACAGGGGCAAGTCGGCTATCGCCGACGCTATTAATCAAAATTAAGGGAACTTCTAAAAACCCCCTTGTGATTATTTGATGTGATGTTATGATATTTTTGTATTTTGTTTTTCCCATTTTTTTCCACTTCATTTTAGGATAGGTTTATTTTATGTCCC
>JAIRLW010000509.1 GCA_031259095.1 Planctomycetaceae bacterium
TTACAGCACTACCATTACTATCCCACAAAACGAGGTTTTGTAAAATACCAATTCCAAAAAATTATATATTAAAAAATTACCTAAATTACCTAGACATACGTAGAATCAAAATTACACCCTTAAGATATTACATTTTATGCCTAAAAACCAAACGCAAAGTTGATGGAAATTTTTTTCCTTATCAGTTTGTGACCATCTATTTTAGCAATCACAACGCAACATAGCCACACCAAAGGTAAGAATTTAGGATTTTAGGATTAACGATGGCAATCAATGTTTCTTTCCATTTTGGTATCTAATTTTCGTCCGTACACTGGGGCAACGACCTTTTGGCAAAAGGTCGCCTACCTCCCGAACCGAAAATGGGGATTCCCAAACAGAGATTGGGGACTCCCAAAATGAAACCTGAAACTTCTAAAATGAGTTGCGGAAGATTCCTAACCCTTTATTTATCAACAATTTCAATTGTTTCTGTTGACAACAAACCGCGCGATCGACGTTAATGCGGTAATCGCTTGGGCATTGCCGTTAAAACCGGAAAGCAAATCAACCGCTTCATTGATTAACCGTTCCGCTTCCTGTTTTGCTAACGCCACAGAACCCGATTCGCAAAACCGTGTTATCAACTCTTGCGCCGCCATTTCATCAAAATCGTTTTGGCAAATTCGGTTTAATGTTTCCGCACGGTCGGCAGAACTTACTGTTTTCAAATACAGAATTAACGGTAAGGTCGGTTTGCGGTTGATTAAATCGGTACGTAATGTTTTGCCTGCCTTTCCTGTTTCGCCAATCATGTCGAGAACATCGTCCACCACCTGAAACGCTAAACCAAGTTTATGTCCAAAAATCCGAAACCGTTCCGCTGTGGCGTTGTCGGCGCCTGAGTAATACGCCCCAAGTTCCGCACTACACGCCAATAACGGTGCGGTTTTGCCGGCAATCATTTCATAATACTCTTCCGTCGTCATATCAAAACGGTTGACCGTTCCGAGTTGACGCAGTTCGCCTTCACAGGTTTTTCGGCAGGCTTCCGCCAGACGGTGTAAACCATGCAACTCTCCATTCCTCGCCATCAACTCCAATGCCTTCGTCAACAGTAAATCACCCGCCAACACGCCAATCTGAACATTCCAACGTACATTCACCGTCGCACAATGACGACGAATCAACGCCCCGTCGAGAATGTCGTCATGAATCAACGACGCTGTGTGAACAAACTCAATCGCTGTTGCCGTCTGAACATGTTGACCATTCGAAAAACCCGCCGCACGCCCCGCAAGAAATAATAACACCGGTCGAAGACGTTTACCGCCAAATTGAATACTGTAACGAACAACCTCGCCCACAAACGGATCAACCCCAGAAAGCGTCTCATTCGCTAATTTCTCCATCATCCTCATCTCGTTGGCAATCAATTGATAGGCGGTTTCAACTTCGTACATGAATTTAGTGTTTTCTGATATTAGTCCGAAAAAGACTATTGGAGTGGATGATGTTGCGGAAAAAAGATCGAGCATCTATTTTAACAGAATTTTCGTTTTTGGCGACAGCAGTGTGGTTTGGGGGATTGAGGGGTTGGGATTTGAGGTTTTATCTTACAAAATTATAGTCCCTAACGTCCCATCAGTCCCTAATGGGAACTTCTAAAAACTTCGACTGAAATCGACCAAAATCGATTTTAGCCGAATTGGGTTGATTTTGGTCGATCAAAAAACAAGTTTTTAGAAGTTGCCTAATGTCTCTAAAAAAAAGGACATTAGGGACTGATGGGACGAGGGACCTTGGGGACAATACCGTCCCAAATCACAAAAACACCTTACTGGAATAATTCAAACCATTCATCCGGTAATTTGTTTAACGGTAAAACAGTTTTTTTGGTTTTCGGTAACGGTGTGTTCGTTTGGTTGATGAATTTTGCCGTAACTGTTCGACCCGGCGAAAGGAAAGAAACTTCTTGTTTGTCGGAATCGGCGGTGATGCGGAATCCTTGAAGCAATGGACGTTGCATCGGCGGAATCAATGCCCGAAAACGAGTTTTTCCGGTTCGTTTGTCAATTCCAAGTAAGGCGGTTGACGAAATGGAGGGTTGTCCTACTGCGTCTTCGTTGAACATGACCGCAAACAGTGTTACCGGAATATCCGGCGGAACACGGAGAAGTCGATACCAATCGTCAATCCGCGCCGGTTGCGACCAACACGGTTTGCCGTCAATATCGTAAAGCATCATCGACCCCGTACCAACCGGACGGGATTGAACATTGCTCACCGGACTTCGCCGCCTTTTAAAAGCAATTCCGTTTTCCATCTCATCCGACGAACGAAGATTCACCTCTCCCGATTCCGTAAAATGCACGAGGAATTGATCGCCCAAAAGTTCAACGTCAAAATCACAATCGTGCCGCCGCGACGGTTCACGAAGTTTCAAGTCGTGAAGCACTGTTCCGGTTCGCGTTCCCCAATCGCCGACCGTCCCCAGAATATCACGTTTTGTCTGAAGATCGTAAATCCGCAACGTTTTAGACGTCCACGAAACAAAGGCTAACAATCTGCCGAAATGGATTGACCGTATCATGGATTCACGCGAAAGACCGCCGCAAATCAGATAAGTCGGGATGGTCGGAATGGTTCCCGATTCCGTGTCGTTGGTGAGAATCAACGCGCGGCGGCGTTTTTGGAACAACTCGCGGAGATCGCTCAAATAAAGTTGAAAACCGTCCGCCGGATTGGAACCGGGCGGAGGAGCAACATATTTCAGAAAAACGATATTCGTTTCAAACGTAAAAATTCCGCCGTGCGGAATTGTTCCCGACGCCAACTCCCGACCATCCAACGGATCAACCGCAATTGCCTGCTGAATATCGGGAAAAATCAGAAACAAATGTTCCCGATCACCCAGAATAGAACACGATGACGAAAAAATCTTGCGCGTCCACAGAGTTTGACCGGTCATCGGGTTCAATCCGTAAACGTTGTCCGTATCACGGTAACAAACAACCTGCGGTGAAATAAACACCGATTCCTTAGGAAAATTACGATCCGCCTGAGGCGTAAACATCTGGAAATTCCCCAACGCAACCGAACCTAATATCTGCCGGTTCGGAAGAACGGAGGAAAGTGTTTTTGTCCAAAGGATTTTCGGACTTTCCTCCAAATTACAACGGAATGTGTCCAACGCAATCATTTCGTTTTCCCGAACAAAAAGAAGTAAATGATTACAACCTTTCAGATAAATAACTTGATCGGAAAATCCATGAGGATAATGACCGGAATTTTCGCCGAAAAAACCGTAATCCATCATGTCCGGATAAATTGCGGAAAGGCAACTCCGCCATCGCTCCTCACCGGAACGATCATAACAAACAAGGAAAACTTCCGGCTGAACCGTTTCCAACGCATAACTGTACGGCGAAAGGAACGGCTCATAAGAACCTAAAAACGGTAAACTATATTGTTGATTCGCCGCAAAACGATTACGCGGTTGCGCCGCACGAAGAATTCGGGCAACCGTTCCGCCGTGCGAATAAGATTCTTGTAAAATAGTTGCCGTTTGCGGATCATCTTCAATTAGAACCTCGCCGTCAAGCCAATGCCCCGACAACTTTTCACGTTCGTAAAATTCTTTGAAAATAGGTTTTTCCAAAATGCTCTGTTCTATTTTTTGACCTTGCTCTTCAAAATGTTTTGCGAGAATCCGGTAATAATAAACCGCATCGGCAATATTTCCCTGAGATTCCGAAAGTGTTGCAAGATATTTTATTTTCTCAAAATCAAACGCCGGCAGCGTTGAAGAGTTTGCGGCGCGGTTTGTTCCATGATCGGTTTGTTTGGTTTCTTGGGACAATTGAGACGATTGGGACATTGGGGACTGGGATATTGGGGACTGAGATATGGGGGATAATTGAGACAAATCGGCGGGATTTGCTCCATGTTCTTCATGTTTTTCCTTGTGTTCATTCGATTCAAAAAAACGCGCCGGAAGATTCCACTCCACCGGAAGATTCCACGATAATTCCAACGCCGAAAAAAAATGATGACGCTCATAATGTTCCTGCAAGTTTTTTTCGGCTTGACCGGAAATAGGTAAATGTTGAAACAAACCGGTGAACACCTGCCAACTTCGTATGTCCGAAAACAATAACATTGATTCCTGCTCCAACCAAGGTCGAATCAACAATTGATTTCCGGCGAATCCGTTATCTTTACTTTTATTCTCATTCCATTTCGGTTTCGGCAATAATGTTGTCAATAATGTCGGCGGTTTTTTTGAGTCGAGTAATTGCTTAAAAATTGTTTCGGCAACACGGTTGACTTGATCGTTAAGTTTGGGATTTTTATTGTTTTTCAGAGATTGTTCTAAAATTTTTCCCAAAACGCGGTGAAGTTGCGCTGAAAGTTCGGCATGAACCGGAACCTGAACGGAGTGTTCGGTTTCAAGGTAAAATACTTTTTGGAGTAAATCCGCTAAGTCGTCTGTTTTACCGGTTTGCAATGCGCCGCGGACAAGATAAAACAGAATTTCACCGAGTTCTTCTGGAAATTCCGCTAACGTTTCCAATTCCTGTCCGGCGGAATACCATGCCGAATAATCTTGTTGAATCGCTTCCATCAGTGTTTTTCGCAGACAATCTGCGGTGTATTCCGAATATCGGGCTCGCAGAGAACGCCGGAACAATTCGACTGATTCGGCAATATTTCCTTCCGCACGGCGAACTCGTCCTAATTGCAAGAGTCCTTCGGAATCATTCGGATTTTCTTTAAGCCGATTCGTTGCCTTTTCTTTCAACGGTTCCAACTGATCAAAAGCAATCAACCGATTCGGAGTTTGCGAAAAAAACCGTCCGCGCAAACCAATCAAATTGCCGAACGTTACCTCTTGACGCAACAACAAATCGTAAACCGGTTCATTCATCTCCCGACCCGCCGGAAGTAATGAAAAATTTCCGTTTCTCAAAAAAAGCGGTTCCGTAAAAAAATCCGATTCCGGTTTGCCGTTGTTGTTGCTGTTGTTGTTTAAGCCGACCGGTGTTGCCGAAGTTTGAGCATGAAGTTGCGGCGACGTCCATTCCATCGTTCCACGATCCAAATCGACAATTCCCAAATATCCGTCCGTAAACGGCAAAAAATATTGATTCCCGCTGTGAACGCCAATTCCATTAGGTTTAAGCCAACTAGGAAAATAAACTTCCGGTTGAGTTTTGGAAACAACTTTGGGGTTCGTTTTCGTTCCGGCTTTCATTTCGTTTTCTGCTGTTTTTTCAATTTCATGTTCCGTTTTATTTTCATTTTCAATCTCAATTTCATTTTCTGCTGCCGCTGCTGTTTCCCTGTTCGGCGATTTGAGTTGTTGCTGCGGCGGAGTCAGCGCAAACTTCCAAACGGGTTCTCCGGAATCCATGTTAATCGCAAGCATGGAATGCGGTGTTACGAGATAAGCCGTTTCGTTCCGAATGCAGGCAACATACAAAACGTGTTCGCGTTTCAGTTCCTTTTTTTGCCAAAGTAATTTTCCGGTCAAAAGGTCAAGGCAATACAACGCCGGATCATCCGGCGGCGCAACCAACACCTTGTTCTTATCAATGATTAAGGTCGGAACCTGCCAACCGGTTGAAGCGAATAAGTGATGAAATTCATCGTTTTGACCTTGAAACGCTCCGCCGAATTGGAATTGCCGATTTCTTATCTGCCGAATTTGGTTACGCGCATTCGGGTCCTCTTTTTCCGCTTTTTCCTCCATAAGATAACTAAAACACCAAACCGGTGTCATCGTGGTCGCGTCCAACGCAACCACTAATCCGATTCCGGTCGGACAAAGAATTAAACCGTCAGAAGCGGACGGCGTTAAACCATAATATTTACGAAACGGATCCATCTCAAACGGATCAACCGGAATTCCGAGCGGTTGCTGACGAATTAAGTGTCCGGTTTCCGCGTCCAGAACAATCAAACGAAGAACACCGCCGTTTTCGCCAATCACATGAAGTCTGCCGCGAAACGGAAGCGGCGCACCAAGAAACCATGTTTCACTGAAAAAAAGTTCTTCCTCTGTAAAACCGTTATTTTGTTTTGTTGCGGTTCTTTCTTCTTCGTTTGTGTTTTCATTTTTGTTTGTATTTTCTGTATTTTCTTTTTTCTTTTTTCCATTTTGTTCCGGTTCAAGTTCTTCGGCGTATTGATCGAAACGTTTCTGGACGTAGGGGAATTTTCCGATTTGCCAAAGGGTTTGTCCGGTTTTAACATCCCGTGCAACTAAGGTATTACCGGGACCCCAACGCGGGTCTTCGACCGATTTTCGACCGATTTGGAGATTCCTTGCGCCGCGTCCTAAAGCGGTGTAAGCCAGTGACCGCATATCGAGACCGTCCACCGTGAAAAGCCGTGAACCATCGCTGCTCATTTGATGTGTGATTCGGTCATGCCAAAAAAAGATGCGAAGTTGTCCCCGATGATTTGCTCCGTTCATTCTGATCGTGTTCACATTTACCGGATACGGTGTTTGAATTTTTTTTGAAATTCGGTATTCCGGTTCTGCGGCAGTCCAAAGTTGTTTACCGGTACGCAAATCGACTGCCGTGATTTCCTTGACGCCGCGGGTCAAAAGACGATCTCCAACCGCTAATGGTTGTGCGGCGGGAATGTAAGTATCCGCCGCATTCCGAACAGAGTTCAAAAGACTGTTTGCTTCCCAATTGAAAATTAAATTATTTAATATTGGAACAGACCAAATGAGTTCGGGCAACGGTTTTTGGGCGATAGTTTCCGGGTTTTGGTTGGGAGTTCCCATTCCGAGCAGCCAACCGGTTTGTTCCAACCACAAAGCAGTTGAAATTGTTTTGGAATCATTCCGCAATAGTTCAAGACGACTCAAAATTTCATCGACCGACTGAGGTTTCCACGTTTCTTTGCCGGACAACAAAATAACCGGATTGGGAAGGCGTTTGAATAATTGTTCGATAGTTTTCCGTGCTTCGTTTTCCTGATCCGGTTTCTGATAAAGGCGGAGTTGGAGATTCGCCAAAGTCAAACTCAATACAGGTTCAAACGACGTCAGATAATGATTATGCCGGCTTTGGTTGAGGCGTTGCAAGGTCAATATTGCAGATTCGTAAGCCCCTTGTTCGAATTGATCCATGCCAAGCAAAAAAGTTGCTGTTGCTCCCGAAGTTGTTGGAAAATACAGTTTGGAAACTTGTTGAATTTCTTCAATCGCCCCGTTTTGAACAGCATTTTCCAATAACCGGCGGGCTTGTACTTCGAATTGAAGCGAATAAGATTCCCGCGCTTTACGCGGCAATCCTTGTAATCGTTCCAAAACGAGATCACTGAACAATTTATTCGAGGTTTGCTGTGAATAATTTTCTGATTTTTCCGATGATTTTTCATCCGGTTTTTCTGATGATTTTTCTGATGCTTTTTCTGATACCGAATTGGGTTGAACAAAGTAATCGACGGAATTTTCCAGAATGGTTCCAAGAAGTTGTGCGGCTTCAGCCAATCTTCCGGCTTCGATGAGTCGTCCGGCTTGATCGTAACGCCGGAGCATTGTGCGGTCCGGCGGCGTCAAACGTTCAAAAAAAGGATTAACCGTTTCCGCTTCCTGAACATCAACCGCGTTTGAATTGTCCGCTTGTTCCCGTGCCGCAACCGTTTGAACTGTCCAAACGAAAATCAAAAAACTAATCAAGATATTAATCATATTAATTATTAATTAAAAATATTAAGTTGCACTTTCCTAAAATAACAAACTACTTTTTGAAATATTTTTTGTTTTTTACATTAGCCCCGATAGGGGCGTCAAGATTATAGCCCACCCCAACGGGGTGGGGTTAAGTTCCTCC
>JAIRLW010000514.1 GCA_031259095.1 Planctomycetaceae bacterium
AAAACATACCCTCCAATCGTTTTTTAGGCAAAATTTTTTTTTAATCGATCAAAAAAATTGCCTTTTCCTAAAACCCCAAAATCATTCGCCTCCCTTTGTCCTTTTGTCCCTACCGTCCCATCGTCCCTACTCCAAATTGAGACTATTGAGCAAAATCCTATGATAAAAATTTTGTCAATTTTGGGAACTCTTGCAGAAGTATATTGATCCGGGTAAAATAAATGCGGTTCGAGTTGGACTCGAATTATTGCTGTTGCCGATATAACCCAATATAATCAATGATCCTAATTTGGAGAGATTTTATGAAACTGAAGTTATTTCAAATTTTCGTTCTGTTTGTGATTTTAACCCTTTTCTCTTTCTCTGCTTCGATGCACGTTTCCGTTCAAGCGCAAGACAATACCGAACAGCCCTGGCTTGTTGAAACAGCAGAGATTGTCAAAAAAGGAATGCCCGTTCCGAATCGGACGCAAATGCTTTGGGCAAACTCTGTTCGGTTTCAGAATATTGCCGAAGTTCTTGGCGGTGCGATTGAGGTGGAACGTTGGGTCAACGAACCGCCCAAAGATTTTGCCGGAAAATTTGTTCTTATCGAAGTGTGGGCAACTTGGTGTCCGCCATGCCGCCGCAGTTTGGCATTGCTCGAATATTTTCACGAAAAATATAAAAACGAATTGGTGGTTCTTTCTATTTGCGAAACCGATGAAAAAGCACTCAAAAAAATGGAAGGTTCCATAAAACTTGCCGATATTAAGGCTCCGCTTGCGGTGGATACTCATCGGCGTTTCGCAAACAAACTCGGTGTTTGGGGAATACCGCACGCCGTGTTGATCGAACCAATCAATGGAGCCGTTTTATGGGAAGGAATGCCCACACAAATCGGTTATGAATTAAGCGACGAAAAATTAGGGAAGATTCTTGCGAATTTGAAAAAACCAGCCGTAATCGCAAAATTACCCAAAACCGCTCCATTTGAAATAAAAGCCTGCCCGCCCGATCCCAATAAACCAAACGAAAAACCAAAAACAGAAACACAAAGTGCAGGTGAATAGGTATATAGTTAATAGTTAGTAGTGAATAGTGAATAGTTGGTTTTAATTTTTTGTAATTATTCAGTAGTGATTCTATTGTTTATCGTTATGCATAATTATTCGTTAAAATTTTCGTTTTTCGCTCTTAACCCCGCGGGGTTAAGAAGAACAAATAAAATCGCTACTGAATAGATACAATTTTTTTAGATTTTAAATTATTGATTGCCATGCGGTATTTGCCGACATTATTTTTGATTAGTTTGTTGTTTGCTTTGTCCGGTTGTGTTGACCGTCCCGAAGTGTCTCCGCAAACTTACGGGACTGTTTTGAGTGAGTTACCGAAAATTGCGGAAGCCGAAGAACCATTTACGTTTCCTTATGCCGATGACAATGATCATCGGAATTGCGAGTTCAAAGAAGAAGACTTTTTCTAACAGAAACAAAAACGGCATAAAACATCCAATGAATAAATTCATAATTGTTTTCATATTGGCTGTTTTAACGTATTGGTTTTCCTTTGTCAATGTTAATAGGGCAGGGGAAGAACCGATTACGGTTAAAACGGACGTATCGGTTCGGAATTGGTTTATTCCGTCGGCGGTTGCGGTTCGTCAGGAGTTTGTCCATTGGCTCGAAACGCAAAATCTTGCCGAACCGCAACAGCGCAACGAATTACTTGCCGGTTGGTCAAAAACCGAACCGGAATTAAAATTATCGGGAACGGTATTATTCGAATTAACTATCGAATCGTTACGGCTCGCCTTGCCTGCCGTATCAACTTATTTGGATGCCTGTGATGTTTTGGCGTGGCAGGAACTTCCGTTTGGTCAACCTGTTGTTTTACCGCAAGTTCCGCTTCAGATTTATTTGGGCGATTCGGGAACAAAATATCTTTATGCGTCGTTACGGTATTATCTTGCGTTGCGGCTTGTCCAGTCGCGGCTTTACGATGAAGCGGTTCCGATTCTTGATGAGATGACGCCGGAAAATACAATTGATCCGGTCGGTGTTCTCGTAACACGCGCAATCATTTGTCATCATCTGGGACAATCGGAAAAAGGTCTTACCGCATTGGAAGAACTTAAAACCGTAACCGATCCTTTGGCTCCGCGGCGGTTTACGGAATTAGCAAAATTGCTCGAATTTGATTTGAAGAACGATAAGAAAGAAGACGAAGAAAATGCCCCCGAAAAAATTTCAAAAAAGATGAACGATGTCCGGCGGCGTCTTGGCAAAGGACGAACTGACGACGGAACACAAAAAGCGGAAAACGGCGTTTTGAAATCTCTTGATCAATTGATTGAAAAGATTGAGGAGCAGGCTCAACAGCAACAGCAAAATCAGAACAGCCAAAGCGATCAAGGTCAACAGGCAAACAATCCGGCAGATGACAGCCGGATTTTGAAACAAAAGGCGCCCGGCAATGCAGACCGCCGCGATTTCAACTCCGAAGGTCAATGGGGTGATTTACCGCCGCAGGAACGGGAAGAAGCCTTATTGCGTATCGACAAGGGATTTCCGGCACATTATCGTGATATTATCGAACAATATTTTCGTGAAATGGCAGGCAAAAAGGAATAGCCTTCTCAAGAATAACCTTCTAAAAATTTGTTTTAATCCCAGACTTAATTCGTCCCTAAAGTCCCATTTGTCCTCAATGTCCCGAAAATGGTTTTTAGTCGATTTAATTTTTAACCAACTTTTAATTTATAACAATTATGTTTCGAGGCAACGCAATTATTGGTCAGAGCGGCGGACCGACAGCGGTAATTAACGCCAGTCTCTGCGGGATTATTCAGGAATCGCTGCAGCAACAACCGCAGGGTATCGAAAAAGTGTACGGTATGCGGTTCGGTATTGAAGGTTTCATGCAGGATGAAGTTCTTGATCTTGGCAAGGAATTACCGGAAACGATTGAGCAACTTAAATTGACGCCGTCCAGTGCGTTGGGAAGTTGCCGGCACAAACTCAAAGATGCGGAGTTTCCGAAAGTTCTGGAACAACTGAAAAAATATCAGATACGATATTATTTCCTGATCGGCGGCAATGACACAATGGATACGATTCACCGTGTTGAAAAATATTGTCGGGAACAGGGTTATGAATTGCGCGGTATTGGCGTACCGAAAACGGTTGACAATGATCTTTTCGCAACAGATCACACGCCGGGTTTTGCTTCGGCGGGGCGATATGTTGCGTTGTCGGTTCAACAATCGGGAATACTGGCGCGGGATATGAAACGGGTTGACCAATTTGTTGTGTTCCAAACGGTGGGGCGTTCGGCGGGTTGGCTTCCGGCAGCGGCGGCATGTGCCAAGAAAAATGAAGACGACGCCCCGCATATTATTTTGTTACCGGAACGTCCGTTTGTTTTGGAACAATTTCTTGCCGAAGCGCAATCGGCTTACAACCGGTTCGGTTGGGTGAGCGTTGTTTGCGGTGAAGGAGTTTGTTATGCGGACGGCAAACCGATTAGTGCTTCGCAAACCGCCGATAAATTTTCCAATGTCGAATTTGGTGCAATGGGCGGTTCCAGCGCCGCATTGGTGTTACACCGGATATTGTCGGACCAATTCGGTTGGCGCGGCGAATTTCAGGTTTGTGAATCGCTTCAAATGTGTGCGGCTGACCGGACGGTGCCGATTGATATTGAGGAAGCGTATGCGTGCGGACGTAAAGCGGTTCAATTGGCGGTTGCCGGAACCAGCGGAGTGATGGTTACTATTCAGCGTACCTCAAACAACCCTTACACATGGTTACTCGGAACGGTTCCGCTAAACGAAGTGGCTCTCGGCGAAAAACCAATGCCCGATGAATTTATCTGCCCGGATCGGTTGTTCGTTACAGAAAAATGTCTCGAATATCTCCGTCCGCTCATCGGTGAACTCCCGAATTATGGGCGTTTGAGCGTGTTTTAAAAGGTTTTTTTAGGGACTCATGGGACATTAGAGAACAAGGATTGCCCGCCTTGTTAAATTCTTTGTCCCATCAGTCCCTATCGTCCCATGAGTCCCTAAAAAAACCAAAAAAATTCTGAAAATTTTTGTTTTATCATAAATACAGTGTTGCAAAGGAATTACAACCATCGCGTCAACATTCTACCGGCGAAACTCTCCACTTTTTTCTTCCTCCCTCTTGACGAAATTCTGAAATGTGTTGAAATTAGCAAACATGAGTTTGTCAGTAGAAACTAAAACCAATTGGTATGTTGGTTTGTCTGTTGACAAAATCGGTTCCCGATTGGAGCAACGGGATTTTTAATTTCACCAGACCCAAGTTAGCGGCGGGGCGTGTTGCCCCGCGATGTATTCGCATCAAAAGTTTGGTAGTTTCAACAATCTCCTTTTATGAAAGGGAAAAAATTATGTTTATTCAAAGTTTGTTTGGAATTTGGGATGTTTTGCTCTCCTTTTTCGTTGGAACTCTATTTTCCGTCGCGGAACTTACCGGCGGAAAAAAGAATGTTAAAATAGGAAGGGGGGGGGGGGCTATATAAGAGTAAAATAACTTATAAAGAGGCTTTTTCTCTTGTATTACTTCTTTTGGTAATTTCGATTTA
>JAIRLW010000547.1 GCA_031259095.1 Planctomycetaceae bacterium
AAACACCTTAAATTGCGGAGTTAAACGAAAAGATAAAACCGGTTTTTAAAAGGAAAACAGTCTATTTAATTTTTCTTTTAACAATTGTTCTTTTTTTAGTTCGCATTCCCGCAACCGTATCACTGTCCAACCTTTATTTTGAAGTGTTTCAGTTACTTCTTTATCGCGTTTTATGTTTCGTTCGCGTTTCTTTGTCCAATAATCAGCGTTATCTTTGGGACGAGTGTTACGGCAATCATGTCCATGCCAAAAACAACCGTCAACAAAAATAGCCGTTTTTTGCTTAGGAAAAGTAAAATCAGGTTTGCCGAAAAGTTTAAAATTTCTTCGCCAACCCCTGATATGGTTTGCTTTGAAAAAAGCAATAAGCTTTAATTCGGTAGATTTGTTGCGAACGCTTTTTACACGCCGCATTACGTTACTGCGTTGTTCTTTGGTAAAAACGTCGGTCATTGTTTGAAATTATGTTGCTAAAATTCTAATACTTTTTCTTTACGTTTTACTTTCGCTTGTTTGAAATCGTTAATATATTCCAGTAGGCAATTGCCCACAAATTTTGCTAAATTCACAGGTACGGCATTGCCGATTATTTGTTCCAATTCTGTTTTGTTGCCGAACCATTTAAAATCGGGGGGAAAAGTTTGTAGATAAGTTCGCTCTTTTGTAGTCAACGGTCGGACTTTTCTCAAATCATCAACAGGGTCGCCATTGTGTTTGATATATCCTTTGGGAATGGGACGATTGACTCCGCGAATAGTCGGGCTTGGCTCATAAATACTAAAAACTCCGCGACGGGCATAACTGCGAGGATGTCTATAATAATATTCCGTTTTCAAAGTATTGCCTAAATAATCGTAAATCGTCATTTGAGTTTTACTTTGATTTTTTACAAGGTAATCATCCATGAAATGGTCTCTTTCGCCTAATTTTCCTATTAGGATATATCTTTTTCGAATTTGCGGAACTTCGCAATAACTTGCATCTAATATCATTTCAGAAAGCCCATATCCTGCTTTGACAAACATTTTTTTTGCTTGTTTGAGTTTTTGGGTTTTCAAAATTCTCTCTACATTTTCCATTACAAACCATTGGGGACGTACATGACTAACTATCTCCGCATAATTTATTGTCAAATTACCGCGTCCATTATCTTCGTTACGTTTACCTGCACTTGAGAAATCTTGACAAGGCGGTCCGCCGATAATTATATCCGGCTGCAGATCTGAAAAAATTGCATAATCAGAAACTTGTGATAAGTCTGTTTCAAAAACAGGATGGTTAAAGTTTGCTTTATAAATTTCAACGGCCGGCTTCCAATTCTCAAAAGCGCCGACGATATCAATGCCTACATTTTGAAATCCTAAAGAAAGACCTCCACTGCCTGCAAATAAATCAATTGCTCTCATAATTCAATATTCAATAAAATAATTCCGGCGTATTAGAAATAATGGCGTCAAATCTTCTTTCTGGACTAAGTAAGTTTTGACCGCCGCCTAAAATAATATTTTTTATTTCGCTGTTTTTTATTCTCGGTTTGGTCAATTCAGGACTTTGCATAAAAGAGCGAGTCACTATTCCGCTAACAGCAAATGCTTTGTCATTTAATGTATTGTATGAATAATCGTCAATAATTTGTTTTGGATAGAATTGTCCTTTTTGGGAAAAGTCATAAAGCATTTTAAAAAGCCAAACGACAGTCCTTGCTTGTCGGGTCATTCTAGAAATTGGCAGGCTACGCAATTCTCTCATAAACAACTCGACAAAAGCAAAATTGCTCCATACAAACACGTCAAGACAATTTTCGGACAAACGGGAAGATTTACCTTCTGTTTTCCAAACGGGTTGCATAATAAGAGGTTCTTGTTTGGAATTATTTTCCAATAGAATGTTATCGATAGTATCTATCATTTCCGTCATGTGCGGTAATACTATTTCCGGATTGGCCCAATCGCGCAATTTGTCAAATTTTGCGTCAAAGTATCCTCGCAATTGATTATATGATTTCTGATAAAGAGAGGCAATGCTACATGCCAAATAAATGATTGTCGGCGGTCGGGTTACTATCTCCGTTCCGAATTGATTGCCCGTTAAATCGCAAGTAGAATTATCCGGCAAAGCGGTTAATTTAATTTCCATGCCTTTCAAGACAGTCCCATCTGTTCGTTTTTGAGTTACTAAATCTACTCTTGGGAGTTCGCCTATTACAAATCGTTCATACGGACAATAAGCGCTCTCAAACGATAAAAACAAATCGTCCGAATTCGGGGCAATACCAAATAATTTTTGAGTGGAAATTTTGTCGCATTTTACTTTTTGCTTTTTATCTAGTATCAGGATAGACGTTATCTATATTTTTATGCCCCATGTAAGAAGTCAACGCAACAGGAAATGAAGAATTAAATTGATTTTTTCCCCATGAATCTTTTTGTTCAAAATTCCTGTTTGAATATTTAATACCAAATAAACTCGGTTTTATATTTTGCTCGCTCATATTAGAATCTTTCATCTTAAAAATTTTGTCCACCTCCATATTACACTATGAACGGATTTTGTGGCATAATTATTAACTTTATTTTTGGCTGCCTTTTTACTGATTTAGGCAATCAAGTAATAGTCAAAATAATTACAATCAAATTTTAATAAAATATTTAAAATTTAACTCGAACTTTTCCAACGATGCAATCTAGTAATGCCGAAAATTCTACTGTAGCTCTGACTAAAAATCAATTATCCCCTATTCCTTTTGAAAATCGTTTTTTTTGACGAGATGAAAGTGATCGGTGACGAGTGTGCGCAAGTTCTCCGCCTACTCTTTTTGACAACGAAAAAAGCTTCGGTATGATTCTTGAAAGTCGGAAAACTTTTCGATAGACTTGTTGTATAAAATTGATATACTTGTTGTATATCCCCTAGCCCTTTTGAAAATTGTTTTTTGAACTGTAAAAACACCTTAAATTGCGGAGTTAAACGAAAAGATAAAACAGGTTTTTAAAAGGAAAACAGTATAAATATTTATTGAATATATTTTGTGTTCTAAAAATAAAAACCGAATTTTAAAGTGCAATGAGTATAAATGAGGTTGTTTGTCCAATATTCATACGTGTTAAAAATATTCCACTGATAGATATACGAAAACGCTTAACCCTCGAATGAGAGTATTTTCCGCATCTCTTCAGGTAGTCTTTCATTTGCAAAATCGAACAATTCTTGCGGAACGGCTTTATAATACGCTTCCGCAATACTTCCGGCAATCGCCGCAATTGTGTCGGAATCACCGCCGATAGAAATTGCGTTCTGAAGTGTTGAAACGAAATCATTGCTTTCGAGAAACGCGATAAATGCTTCAGGAACAGACCCCTGACAGGTTTCGTCGAATTTATACGTTTTGCGGATATCCGCCAAAGAGCGGTGAAGATTGTAACCGTAGCATTTTTCAATTCTTGTTTTAATCTCTTCTTTTGACCAGCCGTAACGGGCAAGCCAGATTGCTTCGGCAACGGATTGCGCCCCTTTAATCCCTTCGGGGTGATTATGTGTGCATTCCGCTGATTGTTTTGCTTCGTTGCAAATACGGGTTAAAGTTACAGAGAATACAGGATGGTACAGCGCCCAAGCAACAGGACTAACACGCATCGCCGATCCGTTGCCGTAACTATTGTAGGGTTGCGGATCATCCGCACCGAGCCATTTTTTGAAACGTCCGCCGTAACCCTTTAACAGGTATTTATTTCCCCACTTTCGCAGGGCTGCCGTGTAATCATGGTCAGTTGTTACGGCTTCCATTACCGCGACGGTTAAAACGGTATCGTCCGTGAAATAACATCGCGGGTTAAGTAAATCAATTTCTTCGGGGTTATCCGTTTTATGGTTATCCCACTCATAAACGGAACCGCAAATGTCCCCGATTACTGCGCCGCAAACCATTTTGTAAGGTCGGGCGCCGTGCATTTCTGTCTCGATATACTCTAAACCTGCTTCAGAGTCTGCATACGGCTTTCCTGTATTGGGGTTAATTTGCCGTACCGGTTCACGCCTAGTTGCTTCTTTTATGGTTTTCATCGGTCTTTTAGTGTTGGGAAAAACGGAATTGTCTTCAAAAAAATATATCGCAAAAAATCGGTTATTTAATGATCTTTATTCCCCGTAACGGTTTAAAAAAGAAAACAAGAAATTACCGGCAACCGCTTATGGTTGTTCCGTCAATCGTTTCTAAATGATTCGACCGCATCGGTGTACTCGCCGACTTGCCCTTGTTGACGGGTGGAAATTCAAAGCCAACAGCGTAACAATTCAAATTTCCAACCCAACCGGCACAACATTTCGGCGAAACACCGTCTGCCTTTCGATTTCTAATTCTGTTACTGTTTTGTCCGTACAACGCCGACCGGTAATGCGTTGTATTTTATTGGGTTTGGAGTTTCGTAGGCGGAATCGGAATTGGTGAAAAACGGATCGAATGGTCCTGGTCGTTGGACAATCGGAGCGGTCATAATTCGGGGACGCTGCGAAATCCAATCTTTTCCTTGAAAAATCGGGTCTTCCATACAACGAACCTCTTC
>JAIRLW010000586.1 GCA_031259095.1 Planctomycetaceae bacterium
GCCGCATCGCTCTTAATGGCGAAACTTTCGGCGGAAGTCCGAAGCGGGTTGATTATCGAATCGACTTTTGAAGCAACCGTGCAACGGCTCAACCGTGTTTTCTGTGAACCGCGTTGGGACAACCGTTTTATTACTTTTTTCTTTGGGGTGTTGAATCCGACCACCAATGAAATTATATTTCACAACGCCGGTCATATCCCGCCCATTCTCGTGTCGCTGGACGGAACGGTGACCATGCTTGGCGAACCGCAAATTGGTTTACCGTTGGGCGTGATGGATGATACGGAATATCCTGAAAGTTCGTTTGTGATTCAAAACGGTCAAACGCTGGTGATTATCAGCGATGGAATCACCGACGCCATGAATTCACAAGGTCAATATTTTACCACAGAAGGCGTTCTGAATTATCTGAAAAAAGTCCGAACTGAATCTATTGCCGAATTTGGTAAAAATTTGATTAACGCCATCCATAGTTTTTCCGGACGCGAACCGCAATCCGATGATCAAAGTTTAATTGTTTTAGGAAGACGCGACGTATAAAAAATGTCCGTCCCGTAGGAACGAAATGTTGGTAGAAAACGGCAATTAACTATCAAAAGTGGTAGGCGATGTTTCGCCTGAAACATCGCGTCGGCTATCGCCGCCCCACTATCCACTATCAACTATATAATTATGATGCGGTGTTTTTTTCTTGGAATTGTATTTTTTAATGTGTTTGTTTTTTTGTTTGGCGGTTTGTTTCCTGCTTCCGCTCAGGATTCCCGCGCCGGTTCAACAACCGAACCGAAATATCTGCTTCGTTATCATTTCAAAAAAGGCGATGTTTTACGTTGGAATGTTCTGCAATCGCTGAAAATCCGAACTTCAATAAGCGGAGTTGAGGAAGTGGTGGAAACAACAAGCCGTTCCGCCAAAGTTTGGACGGTGATTAGTGTGGACAACGGAGGAACCGCAACCTTTGAATATCATGTGGACGACGTGAAGATGCGTCAATTTCAAACGGACAAAGACGGAGCCAAAGTTGCGGAATATAACAGCCGGAAAGATAAAAATATTCCCGGTGCGTTTATCAATCTTGAAGGAACAATCGGCGTGCCGTTGGCGCACATTTCGGTGGATATTTTGGGTAAAACCACAAAAAAACCGCTTCGGATTTATTCCGGCAGTACCAATACGGAAAACCGTATCGTGATTCCATTGCCGAAAGAACCGATTGCGGTCGGCGATTCTTGGTCGATTATAATGCCGGTTGAAATCGGACAATCAAACGGTACGGTTAAAAAAGTCAATGCGAGACAAGAATTTACGCTGGTCAATGTTCGGGCAGGGATGGCGACTATTCAGTTTATTACAAAAATCTTAACGCCGTTAACGCCGAAAGAAGAATCGCAGATTCTGGACAAATTTTCATCGGGAAAGATGGAACTTGATCTTGATGCCGGACATTTTATTCGTCAGGAAAATACGATTGATAAACGAGTGATCGGTTTTCAGGGAGCGGGCGACAATATTCATTATCTCGCCCGTGTAACGGAATGTTGTTGCGGATTGAAATCCTGCGAACTGTGTACTCCAAAAAACTAATCGGCGGTACCATCTTCCGTTGAAGTCTCGTCATTGGAACCAATACGCTTAACTTATAGTACACGTAGGAAATTTCTCCCTATCCAAATGGAACCGGAAAATTTGTTTTGTTTTTTTACTTGCCGTCTTGCCTTTCTTTAGATGATAGAATAAAATAATATACTCTTTGAATTTACTCATACCTACCATCCACGAAATAAAAAAGGAGACGGACTAAAAATATGAAAAAAATAACCCAAAAAGTCGCCGCTTTATCGGAAAAAAGGTTGACTGCCGCTGAAATTGATAGTTATAAGCATAAACTCTTAATACTTCGTGCCAGGCTTAGCGGTGATGTTTCGACGATGACCAACGCGGCGTTGAATAAAAATAGACTGGAAGCGTCAGGGGACCTTTCCGTAATGCCGATTCACATGGCTGACGTTGGAAGTGATAACTTCGAGCAGGAACAAACGCTGTCGTTTATGCAAAGCGAAAGCGGAATTCTGGATCAGGTTGATGAAGCGTTGGTACGGATTAAAGAAGGAACTTACGGAACGTGTGACAGTTGCGGAGGTCGTATTCCCAAAGTTCGCCTGAATTTCTTACCGTATGCCACGTTATGCGTTCAATGCGCGGAAAATACCGTTCAAGACGAAAAGTAAGAATAAGAAAACGGCGGAATCTTTTTTTAACCGTGAATAACATATTACCTCTTGACTCTTTTCTGTTTTGAAGTATCTTTATGGAATGAAAGTTTGATGGAGCAAATTGAGATTTAACCACCCTAATTCTTTCCCATTCACTAATCCATGATTGCTAAAACAGATACTCCTTCGCCGGAAATAGCGTTTCGTTCGGAGAAAGTCGGCTATTTGAGTCATTTCTCACGGGGACAAAGCGGAACCGTTGTCGATTTAATCCTTGAACCCGAACTACAAGGACGATTGATGGGAATGGGATTGTTTGTCGGAACTCGTTTTCGTGTTCTGCAAGGCGGAAATCCTTCTGAAAAAAAATCTTCCACCCAACCGATGTTGCTTGCTATCGGCGATACCCGAATCGCTTTAGGACCTTCTATCGCGTCAAAAATTTTGGTCGAGAAATAAAGATGGGGTTAGGGATTAGAAGTTAGGGAACTTTTAAGAACTTATTTCTTCACAGACTAAAATCGACCGAAATCGACTAAAATCGATTTTATACCGTTTTCCTTTTAAAAACCTGTTTTATCTTTTCGTTTAACTCCGCAATTTAAGGTGTTTTTACAGTTCAAAAACCGGTTTTTAAAGTGAAAAC
>JAIRLW010000026.1 GCA_031259095.1 Planctomycetaceae bacterium
AAAACAAAAATGAAAACAAAAAAATCCCCCCAATTATTATTTCTCCTGGTATTGCTGGGAATATTTTCTGTAACTACACTTTGGACAACGGATGCTGCGGCGCAGCGGCGTTTAAGACAAAGACAAACTTTCTCCCAACAATCCGTTACACAAAACGTTCAAACGCGAAGTACCGGACAGAATAGTCCGCAACAAACTCCTACGCCTAAACCGGAGAAACAAAATTACGCATTGCTTATCGGTATCAATAAATACGCCGCCGATACAGAAACGTTGCGCCGTAAAAATTCAGAGGAACGCGGTTATCTTGCTTTTAATTCATTGAAATATTGTATCGCGGACATGGAAGGGTTACGCAATGCTTTAGTCAAGGGAAAATATGCCGATAAAGAAAATATTATTCTTTTGACCGATGATAATAAAGACGAAAATCGGCGTCCCACTTGTGCGAATATTATTAAGTATCTCAATGAATTTAACAGTAAAGCCAAAGACAACGACGCCATTCTTGTTGCTTTTGCGGGACATGGTGTTGCATTGCCGAGTACGCAAAATAATCAGAACGGTACCCAGAGTTATCTTTGTCCGATGGACGCCGAAGTTTCACGTAACACTGATTCCGGCGAATGGGAAACGAATAATTCGCTGATTCCGTTGTCGTTGTTGTTTAGCGGTTCCGAAGAGAAAAGAGGTGTTCGCAAAATCGCTATTCTTGATGCCTGCCGTAATGTCGGAGAGGTTCAGGGCGGAGGACGCAGCGGCATGTCCTTTGTTCGCGGCGGTGAATCCCAATCATGCGATCTCCCGAATTTTCAGGAAGACGATCTTGCACGTTTCAAAAAATTAGACCGTTTCGCCAGTTGCGCCGAAGGACAACGGGCCTACGAAGACCCCAACAAACAACATGGAGTCTATTCTAATTTTTTGATTGAAGGACTTGGAGGAAAGGCTGATACTGATAATAACGGTGAAATTACAATATATGAATTAGCTCAATATGTTGCGGGAAATACGTATGAATATGTCCAAGATACTTTTAAGCAAGAACAAAGCCCAACTTATTCCTCAAGTGAATCGGTACCCTTTACTATTGCTTTTTGTACCAAACAAAAAATACCGCCGCCACCTCCGCCGCCAATACCGCCGCCACCAAAATCCAAATCACTGTCTAATCCCATAGTCAAGTGAAATTATGAATAGATGAATCAAAAAAATCCCCCTCAACAAAAAACTTAATTTATGAACAAAATTTTTAACAGTTACATTTATCGCTGTATTCCCGTTTCAATATTTCTTCTATTTTTATTCTTGTTACCGTTATCCTTACTTCCGGCGGAAGAAAATAGAACGAATCGGCTTTTTGTTTTTGTTATTGCCGTTTCTTATGACAACGGTATTGACGAAAATATTGCGCCGCTTTCTTTTGTTCAGGACGACGTCCAGAATTTTCTGTGGACATTGCGTCAATGGACGTCGAAAGATTGTGTGATTCGGACATTGCTTGAAAACAGCAGCAGGGAACCAACCGGAAAAAATATCGAACAAGAACTCACAAAACGATTGTCCGAATGCCGCGAAACCGATACGGTTCTTGTTTATTTTCGGGGTTATCGTTATAAAAACGCCGTTCTTGTTCCCGATGAAGAGAAAAAGTCTTATCAGACTATTTCTACGGATTGGTTGCAGCAGCAACTGGCGCGCAGTTCCGTCCGGTCAAAATTATTGATCCTGGACAGCGATTTTGTTTCGGAAATGAAAACCGATACTGAAAAACTGTTTGATTCCGACCTTTCATCAACAATCTCAACGCATGATGTTATCACGATTCAGACCAGTCCGTCAGATACGATAAAGGATTCGCAACCGAGTAATTCGAGTAATTATTTTTCGGTATTGAGTTATTGGTTGAGCGAAGCGTTACGCGGTAACGCCGATCTCAATTCCGATTCATTCCTTAGTATCGGCGAATTTGTACACTATATTCGAGAAAATATTTCAAAAACTACAGAAAAAGAAACAATAAAAAAACAAACAATAAATTATAGTATTCCGCCTAATACGGATGAAAAAACCATTCTGACAAAAATACCCGAACCGAAAACATTATCCAAGTTTTTGGATCAAGTTACTGTACATCTTTATAAAACGCTGCAACAAAATCGGATTCAACGAGTTGGAATGACGGATTTTCATTGTGCTTCCCAAGACGGTAATTCAATGTTTGGGCGTTCCGAAGCGGGAATTTTTACGGAATGTTGCGCGGATAAATTGGAATCATTCCTTACTGCCAAATGGAATCAATCAGATCAACATTCGCCGGTTATTCTTGACAGAAAAAATACGCGGTTAATATTGCAGAGAAATCGTGTTACGCCGGAAGATTTATTTTTTGAGCGGAGGTTAAATATTTCTGACACGGAATCGATTCAAGCGGTTATTACCGGAAAAGTTACAGAAGCGTCGAAAAGCGGAATCGGATTGATTACCTGTGAATTATTGCGGACGTCTGACGGAATGAAACTTGCCCGTTATTCCGCTTTTGTCCGTCTTTCCGAAACGGAATTAGCGGAACTTGGGCGTTCCAGATTTTATGTACGTTCCGCGAAAAATTCCGTAACAACACGTTCCGTCGGTTCGGGAGAAAACGGCGAAAACGTTTACATGCCTGAAGATTCGGAAACAACGTCCATCTCCGGCGAGATAACATTTCCGGTAACATTTGAAGTCAAACGTAACAATTCTTTTGTTCCGGTTGAAAGTTACCGTAATGACGGGCGGATGTATGTACCGTTGGAAAAAGAGGATATTTATCGTATTCGTATTAAAAATCCGCTTTCGGAAACGGTGATGGTTCGTCTTTTGGTGGACGGTCTTAACACGCTTCCCGAACAGATTGTTCCGCCGCCGAATACTTCGGGAGATATTACGAAGTACGCCGATTATTTGAAACAGACCGGCGCAATTGTCGTACAAAATGCGAAACGTCTTTTTTATCAGGTTGCCGCTCCGCGAGGTTTGGACAATGCGCGGTCGTGGATTCTTCGACCGAATCAAAATGCGGTCATTGAAGGATTTTACCATGAAGTCGGGCAATCCGGTTATTTTAAGGAATTTTCTGTAACAGACGCCGGTTTATCTCTTGGAACGCAAACTAATTTTACCGGTCAACTTGGTATTGTCAGTATTGGTTTTTTTCGTACAGTTTCCGCAACAGAAAAGAAAACGGATGATCAAAATAACGTTCAGGCGCGTTCTGCGCTTGGAACAAGTATGGGAAACCAACAATATCGTCATGTCCGCGTGGATGCGTCTATTGTTCCCGATAAACTGATTGAATCGCATCAATATTATTACGGTACAACTTCTTTTGAAACAGTTAAAGAACCGCAAACACGACGGGCGTTACTTGTGGGAATTAACGATTACAAAAATCTTGCATCGCTGCGGTTTGCGGAAAATGATGTTCATGCGATTACCAACCGGTTGATAACTGCCGGTTTTAATTCCGAAAACATTAATATCATTTCGGGACAGAAATCACTTGTCAAAAAAACGCAACGGGAAATTATTATGCAGCAGATCAAGGAAATAGCGGAAAAAGCAGGAACCGATGATATGATTTTTGTTGCGTTTTCAGGACATGGAGTTCGTATTGACGGCGTGTCCTATCTTGCTCCGTATGAAGCGGAAATACCGGAAAAAATTGATGATAAAAAAAATCTATCGACATTGATTTCATTAGATTGGATTTGTGAACAGTTGGAGGCGAGCGAGGCTCAATCGAAAATTCTTTACCTTGATGCTTGTCAGGAACGGATTATTAAAGGTGATACCCGATCCGTAGGACGCGGGTTTGCCCCGATTGAAATTAAAAAGGAACGTTTCGCCGTTAAAGAGAAAAAAACACTCAAAGGCGGTACATTACTTTTATTAACTTCATGCGCTTATGGTGAATATTCACATGAAGTTACGGAATTAAGACATAGTGTTTATACGAATTTTTTAGTTGAAGGTTTAAAAGGTCATGCCGATCTCAATCAGGATTCTATTATTTCGTTTCGGGAACTTGGACTTTACGCATCGCATAAAACAGAAGAGTATGTCCGTAAATATCTCAAAAGCGTACAAAATCCCCAACTTTTCGGATACGGCGACGTTCCGTTAATTAAAAAAGAATAAATCAAATCATTATATTAAATTATCGAAACATGATTTTGTAATAAAATTTCAATAATTAGTTATTAAAAAATATAATACTCCTTACACTTTAAAATTCGGTTTTTATTACAAAATAGAAGTTCACCTCAAACGCCCCAACGGGGCAATCAGCATTAGCGTAGGGCAACGCCCTACGAAATGATGAAACAACAATCAAAGCCCTGAAAGGGCGAAAGCCTAATAAGATTCATTATTTTCAAAAAAATACAGATTCCATACTTGCGCCCTTTCAGGGCTTTATTTTCAAGGGAAATACGATTCGTAGGGCGTTGCCCTACGCTCATGCTTGTTGCCCCGTTGGGGCGAAATGTTATAAAATATTTTGGCGGGAACACAAGAATAAATGGTAACGTATTTCAATGCAAAAGAACTTAAAAATTTAACTGCTCTTTTTTATATTAAAAAAATTACAAAAATAAAAACTGAAATTTCAAGTGTAATGAGTATATCAATCAATTGTCCGCAAAGGGTTAGTAAAATAGACCGTTACAGTTTACAGCGTTCACAGAGAGAGACTATTTTTTGAAGTTTTCAATCTAGTTTAGGGAAATTATCATATCTTTAATTATTTATTTTGAACAATGTCATTTTTATCTATTGGTTTTTTAGTTTGCGGTCTTGCAGCGGTGATTCCGATTTTTGTTCACATGATTCATCGGCAAAATCTGCGTGAATTACCGTTTTCTTCGTTGCGGTTTATTCGAATTAGTGAACAGAAAACACGAAACAAACGGCGTATTCAGGATTTGTTCCTATTATTGTTGCGAATGGCTGTGTTGGCTTTGATTGCTGTCGGGCTTGCCAATCCCACAATTCGTAATTTAAGTAACCTTTGGGGCGGCGCACAAACTTCAGCAGTGATCATTCTGGATAATTCCGCAAGTATGGGAACAATTGACGGAACTGTTCCGCGTATTGACACGGCACTTGCCCAAGCGGAAAAAATTCTCGACGAACTCGGAAATGGCGACAATATTGCGGTGATTGTTCCTTGCGGTACGGCATTTCCGGAAAACGGGCAACTCTTCTCAAGTCAGGATAAAGTCCGCAAAGTTCTTCGTGATACAAAAATTTCGTTTGAAAAAACCGATCTTGCCGCCGCAGTTCATCAAGCCCGTTCATTGCTGGTCAAAGCCCAAACTCCGTCGAAATTGATTTTCGTAATCAGCGACCAGCAAACGGTTTCATGGCAACATCAGAAAATTGTTACTCCCGACGTTTCAAATAGTAATAACAACAACGATAACAATAACGATAACAGAAATAAAAATGAAAATGCCGCGATAAATAAAACTGTTCAAAATATTCAAAACACTCAAACGGTTCA
>JAIRLW010000050.1 GCA_031259095.1 Planctomycetaceae bacterium
ATACAATTTTTGCGTGAAAAACAGGAATCATTTGGGGACTCTTTATATCGGAAAGCAAACAGACCAAAAAAATAAAAATACTTAAAAATAAGGAGATTAAACTACTTTTTTTAAGAAAGGGCAGATGATAACATCCCTCAAAATAATCTGCGAAAATCAGCGTAATCTGCGGAGTATTTTTGTCCATGTGTTCGGCGGGTAATAAAAATAGACAGTTACAATCGTTTAATTCTGCGATTAAAAACGAATTTTTAGCGGTTGCCGACAATTACTTTGTAGGTTGTTGCCGGTCAATGGAAATTTCGATACATCCTTCTTCAAACGTACTGCGTACTTTGAAATGACGTTGACGGTAATTTTCCAGAACAGTATCTTTATGAGTAAACCGCCCCGCACTAAACAACAGCAATTCCGGCATCGTCCATTTAAGAAGCGGTTCCGTTTGCTTGGAATGACCGCCATGATGCGGAACCATAACAATTTTGCACGAAATCGGCGGACGTTGCAAAAACGGCGGCGGCAAACGTCCGTCCAAATCGCCCGGCAATAAAATACCAACTCCATAATGTTCAAAACGAAAAACCAAACTCGTTGCGTTGGTGTTTTCCCGTTCCGAAAAATCAGCCTTCGGCGGATGAATAAAAATACTGTTCGGAAATCCCCGCTCCGACAAAGAATCGCCGTCGCCAACTTCAATAATCGGAATCTTTTTCGTTTCTAATTTATTCCGAAATTCCATTAATAACCGTTGCTCCTTAAATTCGTTGTCCGCAAGTTGATCAAAGGAGATTTTTCGTTCCACAAGTTCTCTTTGAAGAATTTTAAGCGGTTCAAACATGTACGGCGAAACAAAAACGGCTCCGATGTAAAACCGATCAGCAAGAATTGCCGCTCCGTTGTAATGGTCGCTGTCTGGATGTGAAATAATTATCGCATCGATCTTGATTTTGCCAAGCCGCCAAACCGCTCGGCTTAACACGTCGGCAGCACGCCGCGGCGATGAAATACAACCTGCGTCAAAGATAAACGTTTTTTTCTGAGGAGTCGTAACAAGAACACAATTACCATGACCAATCGAAAAAACGGAAAGCGTTAAACGATCACTTCTGTAACGACTGAAATCACGAATATATCCGTAACCAAAACCAACAACAATCCAAATGAAAAGCAAAACCGCTAACCATCGCGGCGATGGACGACGAATCGGTAAAAAGGTCAACAAAGTGAATCCCGAATAATAAACAAGATTCCACCAAACCGGCGGTCCCGGAACCCAGTAATGTCCGCCAAGATATTGAAAAAAAGAAATCATCCCGAAAAGTCCGCGAAACGAAATATCAGTAAACCAACCGAAAATATCGCCAAGTAACGGAATATTGCCGAAAATCATCGTACAAAAACCTCCCGCCATCGACGCGGTTAATGGAATCCAAAGTAACGGATTAACCAAAACGGCAACCGGAGTAAAAAGATGAGTCCGGTCTAAAATTAACGGCGTCGAAATTCCCCAAATCACCAAACTAATAAGGAATAACACCGCAACTTTTCGGAAAAAATATTGCGCAAACTGAATGATAAGCCAACGTTTTGTTTCAAAACGTTCAATATTGTTGCCTAGTTTTTGTTTCGTTTTATCGTCGGTTTCTTCTTCGCCGAACATGAGTTGCCGGAAGGCGCTGATTCCCGGAATCCAAAAAAATGCGCCCGTTGCAATAAAAGAAAGTTGTGCGCCAAATTGAAACAATTCCGACGGATTCAGTAACAAAACAACTAATGCTGTTGCGCAAAGTGTATTGACCGCAAACGGACGCCGATTCAGAAAAACCGCCAACGAAACAACACAGATCAGAATAGTTGACCGAATCGCCGGAGTCTGAATATCGGTCAGCAAGAGATACGCAATAACCGTAATAAAAATAATTGCCGCACACCAACGTTGCGAAAATCCCAACAAATTCAGAACTCCGGCAACAATTGCCGCCACCAATGCAACATGTAATCCTGAAATCGCAAGAATGTGCATCGTACCGGTTTCGATCAAATTTTGTGACGTGTCTTCGTCAACTCCTTCACGAATTCCAAGAATCATTGCCGCCGCAAGCGGAGAAACATCGGAACTCATTCGGTGTTGCAAATTTGTCTGACAAACTCGGCGAATATTTTCCAAAAATCGGACAAGACTAGGATTACCGGTTTTCAGTACAGAAATCGCGTTCCGCGTTGAAAGATGAACAACGCATAAAATCCGGCGACCGCGCAACATGCCGGCATAATCGTAATCGCCGGGATTTTGAGGAGGAAGAGGTTTCGATAATGTACCAAAAAGTTGAATACTATCGCCAATGTGAAGATCACGCCAATCGCCCGCAACAATCACCTGAACATTACCGCTCACCGGCAACCAATCCGTTCGATCCCGCAACCGTTCAGCACGAAGCGTAAAAAATGTCCGCTCCGAGTTTTCAAAGATTCTACCAAAATCAGTGGGCGGTTTCGGAAAATAACGCGGCATTTCCAAAACAGAACCTTGTAACGCCACCGGTTCATCAGTTTGTTGCGCATAATATCCAAGATCATTTTCCAAAAAATAACTCCAATGGCGATGATGCCGGAAACCAAACACCGAACAACAAAAAATAAGAAGAAAAAAAGTTGACGTCAAAGAATGTTTCCGAAAAAACGCTACAAACCAACCAAAAAATGTTATCAAAAAAAGAAGAAGCCAGAAATTTCCGGACACACCGGACAACCGGTCAACAAGAATACCCAAAACTGCCGCCGCAAACAACGGCATAAGCGGTTGATATGGAATCAATTTTTGTGTTCGTTTCATCGTGCCGCCCAATAATACTAATCGATACCACAATCAAAAATCGTAATATTCTGTTTGTTTTTCCTGATAGTTTCACATTTTGAAGGAATAATTACGAAAAAAACATCACCATTGAAAAATCATAGCAAAACATATCAGTATTTTCAAGAATCTCTAAAAATTCAATTCATATCCCACAAAGACACAAAGATTTTAATGATAAAAATTTTAAACAGAATTTACAGAATTTCATCTATTTATCTGAACAATTAATACGTAAGTGTGAAATTGCCTATGCTGCCGATTCTATTAAAATCAATGATTTTCTTGCAAATTATCCAGATTATTATTATGGAAAATACAATGCATTGGCAGAATGGGCAAAAAATTATCAGGAACGGCAGAGAAAAGATAGGCGTATGCGGGCGATTGTGCCGCCGCAATCGCCCTTTTTTGTTCGCATAGCCCCCTTAATTGCGGTACTCCGCAAAACAACGCAGGATAAAGGACAGAAAATTGCGTGACAAAAAAATTTGTTGCGTATGGAATAATCAATAGATGTAATAAAAAATTTTTTTGGCACACAATTTTCCCTTTGTCCGGTTACTGCAAGGGAACACGGAATTAACCATTTACAAAAAGGAATAATTTGAACATTTACTAATGATTTTTCGTAAGAACATTTTAGCGAAAAGTTACCATACTTTAATATGGATAAATGATCTATCCCCCCCCCACAAAACACGTTTTACCTATTTTCACAAATTCGTTTTTTTATTATTTTTTGAAAATTAAATAAAATGTAATATACCCTAGCCCTTTTGAAAATCTTTTTTTTAAATGTAAAAACACCTTAAATTGCGGAGTTAAACGAAAAGATAAAACCGGTTTTTAAAAGGAAAACGGGTAATATATCAGTGGAATTATTGTTTGAGGTTAAAAAAGTATTTGCCCTGAAGGGCGTAGGAAAAATATCATGAAGTCGATCACAAAATAATAATTCCGCTGATAGATTACGAAATTTTTTGTAATCTATCAGCGGAATTTTCCAAAACATCTTT
>JAIRLW010000058.1 GCA_031259095.1 Planctomycetaceae bacterium
TTTAGTTTTCGGCAAAACATTAACAGCCGATGCACTTAACAACGTAACGTTTACCAATTCGGTATTAACATCAAAAGACGATGTAATATTGAACGCAACGAATGAAAATGTTTTATTGACAACATTAAACGCTGCGATTAAAGATAATTTACAAATCACCGCCGGAACGGATATTGTTTTGACAGACACTAATGCGGCAGTCGATGGTAACACAATTTTAACGGCTGCCAATGATTTAACGTCTATTAATTCTAATTTTGAGATTGGAACATTTGTCAATTCAACAGCGGGAACAGATATAACATTGACGGGCGGATCAATTTATGCAAAAGGACAAACCGCCAACACCAACGGAAACGCATTGGAATTACAAGCCGGAAATGATATTTTGCTCGGCGGAGCAATCACCGTCGAGAACAACAATGTACGAATAGCCGCAACCAATGGAGCAATCGTTGATAAAAATGATACGGTTTTCGGCGGAGTTGTTACTCAAATTGATAATCTGACTGCGGCAAACTCGTTTATCGTTCTTTCCGCGAAAAACGGTATTGGTTCGACCGATGTTTTGGAATTTGCTTCCGCAAAATTGATTGATGCAAAAGTTACGGGAACCGGTAATATTGTTCTTGATATTACATCCGATACGGCATTACAAAATGTAACAACAACCGATGGCGATATTGATATTCACTCCGGCAATTCTTTGACGGTTGCCGCTCAAGGAAAAATAATCGCCGCCGGAACAGATAAAAAAATCATTTTAGGTGCAGAAAAGAATCTTTACTTTGGTAAAAAAAGTTCATTGAATGCGGAAAAAGATATTATGATTATTGCGTCGGGCGGAGATATTATCTCGTTGGCGGTGAATGATAGTGAAACGGTTTCACTCTCTGTTAATGACGTAACGGAAACAGTTTTACGCGGAATTTATCTTGTTGCCGGTAACGATATAACCGGTTCCAGCGAAATCTATGATAATATTCTTATCGGTAATAAAACGGACGACTTCGGTAGGTTTATCGGAAATTTGCAAGGAAGGGTTGATGTGATCGCCGGCGGAAGTATAAGTGTTCATAATATCAACAATTCGGCATTCCTTTTGGGAAACGTTATTACCGGAAAAGATACGTTATTAACAACCATGAATGATGAACTTGGCATTGACAGAATTGTTGCCAAACAAATTGACTTGGTTTCAAGTAACATCGGTATTAAACAACTCGCGGATGCTGTTCATATCAGTCTTGATAAATTTACCGTCAGCGAATATAACACTGCTAATAAACAGTTGTTGACAACAGAGATTACAGTAAAACTTATTGGTGAGATTTTCTTATCCGTCAACAAGGAAGACGCCGTTTTAAATTTGGATGAACAATTTATCTCCAATGAAAATATTTATGCGATTAAAGTTGATAATCTGGTGATTGATAATCTTATTGCCGGACAAGATTGCGGATTATCGCAGATTGGTTTTACTTCAAATGTGAAAGATTCGACGGATCACAAAGAAATAGCGAATACAACGACCATTAAGCAAATTTCTTCTAACGGCGATTTTACTATTACGAAACTATATTCGGATGATGTTTTTGTTCATTCAGACGGTATTACCGGAAATTTGAATATTCTCGACGGTCAATTTGGAAACACGGTTGCCAATACCCGTCTGGAAATCAACCAAGTGGAAACAGAAATTGATGCGGTCAATAAATCGAAAACAGTACCGAATGATTTCTGGGTGTGGTCGCTTGACGGTTCTTATTCGCTTATTTCGTTGCATGACGGAATTTCCTATCAGGATGAATCGTTACGTGCATTGCGGAGAACCCAGATGTATCTGAAATTAAACGGCAATGCGTCCTATACCGACACTGCATTCGGGATCAATATCAATGATGGGACACACAGAATTGACTCTCATCTTGATAACAATTTCCTAAACGGCGTCGGTAACAATATTAACGGTTTGGAATTGCCGTTGCCGCTCAATCGGGAAAATCCGCAAAATCAAGAAATGATCAACAATTTCCTGAAAGAACTCGAAGACATCTGGTCTTTTCATTGGACAGATAATAATAAAAATACAGAAAAATGGATTGTGTCGCCGCTTGAAGATGCTCTGGATTTTGAGTTGACTGACAAGGAATAAGAATAATGCTATCGGGTTCTTGTAAAAGGGACAAATTGGGACAAATAATTTTTTGATTTAAAAACGAATTTTTAGAAGTTCCCAATTATTAGAGGTTTTCCAAATTTATTCTAAAAAATCAAGAAAAAAATGGAGTCTGTCCTTGTCAGCCGGATTGTGTGCGTTAAAATAGTCAGAGTTTATTTAACCCTTTTCACCTGTATGGAGAAAAATTCAAATGGCTAATGCTGAATCAAAAAAGACCGACGTCAAAAAACCACTTACGAAAAACCAAATCATTGCCAATATTGCCGAAACGACCGAGCTGGCAAAAAAGGATGTTCAATCCGTGTTTGATGCTCTGATCGAAGAGATTAAAAAAAGTCTCGGCAAAAAAGGAGTTGGTTCTTTTGTTTTACCGGGTTTGCTCAAGATTGACAAAAAACAGGTCAAGGCACAACCTGCCAAAAAGAATGTTCCGAACCCGCTCCGCCCCGGAGAGTTCATCAACAAGCCTGCCAAACCCGCTCATCTTAAAGTGCGGGTTCGCCCCTTAAAGGCGCTCAAAGACTTGGTCTGACCAGTCAACATGTTACTCCGTACCGGTCACCGGTGCGGAGTTCATCACTCAGGTGTTCCTCTTGCGGTCAATTTAATCACCCAATCTTTATGATCTGAGTGTTCAGCGAATTGATCACTACCTCTGAATTATAAACATAAACAAACAACTCCGACTTTTCAAAGAAAAAAGAAGTTGTCTCGACCAATAAAAAAGTCCGGGCGACTATCAATAGAAAGTCATCGCGCCGGACCCATCCCCCCCGGGAAAAAAAATCATGTTTTGTATTAAGACAACATCTGTCTCAATATTTGTGATCGGTATCTTGGCTCGTAAACTTTGCTAAAAATAAAAATTTTAATCATCATTGCCAAATAAACGGTGATCATCAAATTTAATAAGCCAAGCCAAAAATCATTCAAGCGGGAACGAATCATTCGTAATTAGACGCGAATCATTTTCTTTTTGAGTGCGGCAACAAATTCCGGCGTTGTCCCGCAACAACCGCCAATAAAATTGGCTCCGGCTTCGACCAGTTGCCATGCCGATTCGGCAAACTTTTCCGGTGATTGACGATAAACCGTTTTGCCGTCAACAATTTCCGGCAATCCGGCATTGGCTTTCATCCACAGCGGTAAATCGGTAACCGCTCGCATCCGACGGCAAATCGGAATAAAACCGTCAATGCCCTGTCCACAGTTCGACCCAATAATATCCGCTCCGGCAAGAGTTAATTGTTCGACTGCCTGTTCGGGAGTTGTTCCCATCATCGTTCGGTCTTTGTTTTTGCCGGAGTCAAACACCATGCACACCGCCACAGGTAAACCAGTTGTTTTTGCCGCCTTGACCGCCAGAACCGCTTCTGCCGGATCACTCATCGTTTCAACAACAATTCCATCCGGTTGTTCGAGAGCAATTGCTTGAGCCTGTTCGAGAAACGCGGCGTACAAATCGTCGGCGGTAACATTGCCCATCATCAAAACCACGCCGCTTGGTCCCATCGACGCAAAAACTTTGGCTTTACCTTTTGCCGCGTCAAGAGAAATTCGGACACCCGCGCGGTTCATTTCTTCGACTTTATTGTCGTAACCATGTTTGGCTAATGGGAATCGGGTTGAGCCGAAGGTATTTGTCAAAATAATATCGCTTCCGGCTGCAACATAAGCCTCCGCGACCTCTTTAATTTTTTCCGGTTGCGAAAGATTCCAGAGGTCTGGATGAGCGCCGGTTTCCAAACCGCGAAGTTGAAGTTGCGTTCCCCAGCCGCCGTCAAGAAGCAACGCACCAGATTGAAACCAATCGGAAAGTAATAAACTCATCACAAAATTTTCCTTTCAAAAAACAATAAAGGTTGAACAAAAACAACGTAATTAAAAGAAGAATTTCTAAAAACTTACTTCTTCACAGACTAAAATCGACCGAAATCGACTAAAATCGATTTTAGTCGATTTCGGTCAATCAAAAAAATGAGTTTTTAGAAGTAGTTGCTATAATGAATGCAAAAAGTATCATTTAATCACATTCAATCGTACACCCAATCAACAAAAATGTCCAGATAGGAATCGTAGTGTAAAAGGTAATTATTCAGTGGAATGTTCTTTCTTTTTCGACAGGTCTTGCTAAAGTATTTATTTGGAGTAGGATAAAAAAAGATGTAATATATCCGTGGAATTTTCCCAAACGTCTTTTAACAGTTTTCGCAAACCTTATTTGTCCAATATTCATACGTGTAAAAAATATTTCACTGATATATTACAAAAAAGATTTATTTTGAACTGTTCGTCTTCATCGTAACGATTCTCAATCTCATGTCCAACGATCCTATTATTTCTAAACTTCAATCTGCCCGTGAAAAAATTCTGGAACAACTGGCGCAGGTGATTGTCGGTCAAACCGAAGTGATTGACGAATTGCTTATTTCGGTGTTTGCACGCGGTCATTGTCTTCTTGAAGGCGTTCCCGGTTTGGCAAAAACTCTTATGGTCAGTACGTTAGCCGGATCGTTGAATCTTCGGTTTAGCCGTATCCAGTTTACGCCGGATTTGATGCCCGCTGATATTACCGGAATTGACATTATTGAAGAAAACCGCGAAAACGGCAGTCGTGATTACCGATTCCTTGAAGGACCGCTTTTTGCCAATATGGTTCTTGCCGACGAAATCAACCGCACGCCGCCGAAAACACAATCGGCATTGCTCGAAGCAATGCAGGAACACCGTGTTACTGTCGGACGGAATCGCCATCTGTTGCCGGAACCGTTTTTTGTTCTCGCAACACAAAATCCTATCGAACAGGAAGGAACATATCCGTTGCCGGAAGCCCAACAAGATCGGTTCATGTTCAAAGTTTTCGTGCAATATCCAACCTTTGAAGAAGAGTTTGAAATTGTCCAAAAAACAACGTCCCTCGAAACCGACCATCTCCAACCGGTTCTGGATGCCTCCGAGATTGAAGAATTACAAAAAATTGTCCGACAAGTTCCAACCGGCGATCACGTAACACGATATGCGTTGGCGTTGGTCAGGCAAACGCGGGTCAACGAAAAAAAAGGAATTCCTGAAATAGTACGCGACTATGTTTCATGGGGAGCCGGTCCGCGTGCGGTTCAGTATCTCATTCTTGGCGGTAAGGCACGGGCATTGCTGCATGGTCGGACGCATGTGATTTGCGAAGATATTCAGATGTTGGCAAAACCGGTACTTCGTCACCGTCTTGTGATGAGTTTCCTTGCCGATAGCGAAGGTCTCACGGCTGATATGTTGATCGAAAAATTACTCGAAGCAACTCCAGTCAATGAAAACGAACTCTTTCGTGATCCAAGATTTCAAACCTTATTCGCTTCATAACGGGCGTGAAAAATTTTCTTTATGGCTGGCGGGAACGTAACGGAGTAAGGTAACAGTCGATGGTAATAATAACAATTTTGAAATATATCAGTGGAATTTTTATACCTCCATCTTTTCCCCATTTTCAGCGTCCTTTTGCGTATTCTGCGTTAAAATTTAAACACAGAATACACAGAATATCGCAAAACACGCAGAAGAAAAGGAAAAACAAATGAATTGGTACTAACGTTTAATGTTAAAAAAATCCACGATATATTACTTTAAAAACAATTTGCGAAAATCTGCATAATCTGCAGACTTCGCGCTCGGAGTAAAAAATACGTCAGTAACAACAATTTTTGATATTTTGTCGCCGCACGAACAACGTCTTCTGAATAAAACAACAGAGTACAGAAGATCGTTTTCACGAAAAACACCAACGTGTGTTCGATATTTTGAAAAGTTTCGACGGTTTACGTCCAAAAATTGACGTTGAACGAGCGAAATATTTTACGCTTTCGATGAAGGAACGCGAAAGGTTGCCCACTTTACTTGGCTTCACCGTTTCACTTTGACTGTTTTAAGCAATTTGAGCAAGAATCGTCTTTAATCATGCCCAATTGATAAAATAGTTAAAATCTAATTTGTCCTATTTTTACAACCACAAGTCCAAATATAATCAAAAAAATTTTTACATTTTTGACAGGATATTCTGGCAATTTAAATTTGTATGGACTATAATGTGAAAATTCAAATTAGAAAAAGAGATGGTTTGACATGCCAAAATGAGAATGTTGCTTAGTTCATTTTGTTGAACTTTTTAATTATTGTCGGAGTTTGTCGTCACACCACACCTTTTTGAAAACCTTAAAAAACTCTTACAAAATAAAGGATTTAAACCATGTTGAACAAATTTAAAATTGGAAAAAAACTGATTGGCGGATTTACGTTTGTTTTGTTTTTGTTGCTCTTTGTTGCGCTTTGCGGCTATTGGGGATTGCAGCAAAATACCGACGCGACCAACGAAGTCATTAACGTCGTCGGGATCCAAAGCCAAATCGTTGAGATACGAAACGCAATGTTTCAAGCACAATTGAATGCACTCAACGGCGTTTTAACCCGTAATAAAAAAATCGGCGAAGAACGGAAAAAGATCGATCATCATCTCCGTAAACTCGCTGATTCTGTTAAACCATCTCTGATGCCTGAAGATCAGGAAATTCTCCAAAAACTCATTGTCGCCTACAACGAGTTCGCCGCTTTGGACGACCGTTGGTATGCCGTCGAAGATGAACGGATTAAAGAAGTTACTTTCTTGAAAGAACGAGCCGTCTTCATCACCGACAGTTTAAATTCACTCGCCAACATCGTTGAAAAAACAATGAAAACACCGGAAGAAGCTAAAGAAATCGAACATGAATATTATTTTTCCGAAAAACAGTCCGTTCAACTCAAAAAAATCAATCATTCCTCCACCACCTTTGCAAGACTCCGGCGTTATTTTTATCAGTATCTTTCGGAGTTAGACCCTAAAAATCAAGAAAAAATTGTCGCGGATATCAACAAAGATATTCAGGATTTACGCGACGAACTTGACACAATTAAAACAAACTTGACCACTGACGCCGATAAAATATTCCACACACAAATTATCGAAGCTCTCATGGTATGGGAAAATTCATTCAAAAAGAGTATCGCCCATCTCGTTAAACAACAGGAATATGACGCTGAACAAGCCCAAAAAATCGCCGCAATGGAAACGTTCAGAGATGAAATAACCACTCATCTGTCCAATGAAGTTCAGAGAATTCAGAAAATCTCAAAAGAGACAAGTTGGCTGATGTCCGCAGTTATTCTAACGGCGTCCGTTTTTGCCTTAATTGTCGGCGTTATCGCCAGTTTCAGTCTGAGCCGGAATATCACTACCGGACTTACAAAAGTAATGATCACACTCAAAAAAGTTATTTTGGAAGGCGATCTCAGTGCGGAAATTTCAAACGACTTATTAAATCGTCGGGATGAAGTCGGCGAAATGGCGAATG
>JAIRLW010000257.1 GCA_031259095.1 Planctomycetaceae bacterium
TTTTACAACCAATTTCGTTTTACTCCGCAAGGACGTTTTCACATCCAAATTTGTCGTGGAACAGCGTGTCATGTTAAAGGTTCGGCGGCGGTTCTCGATTCTCTGAAGCGTGAGTTAAAAGTCGAAGCCGGAGAAACGACCCGCGACGGTTTATTTAGTCTTGAAGTGGTTGCTTGTATTGGCGCATGCGGTTTGGCTCCCGTCATGAATATCGACGGCAACTTCCACGCCAACCTCACAACTCAGGCAATTCCCGGTATCCTCAATCAGTACAAAAAACAAACCGGCGTAAAATAAATTGTTACCGTTATAAAAACACAACAATATACTCCTCACACTTGAATATTCGTTTTTCGTTTTTTGAAGGATTAACAGATTTTGACGGCAAAGAAACGAAAATAATAAACATTACCTAATTTGAAAAATTGTTTAACCATAATAATAATAATAATATGACTACAATAACAGACCTATCCGCAGTTCATCGGATTCAGGACGAATTGAAAACACTTTCACCGCAAGAATTGCGGTTAGTTGAAATCGCAATACGTGATCTGCAAAAAGATTGTACCGTCTCCGAACATTCAACGAAAGATTCAGAAGAAGAGGATGACGATTTTGATCTTGATGAGATTTTAAACTTCACCCAAAATCTTGACCTTGACAAAGACCTTAACTTCGACGAAAACGGTTGGTTACACCCCAAACCGGGTGTTGCCGGACGATTACTTAAATTATGTCGAAAATACATGAAAAACCGCAGCGATGAAGAATGTGAACAATTAAAACTAGAACGAATCTTAAAAGAAAAAGCGAAATGATCAAAGTATTAATTGATACAAATGTTGTTTTGGATGCATTCCTTCGCAGAGGCGTCCATACACTTTGGGCTACGAAAATTATTCAAAAAATTGATATGGGAAAATGTGAAGGTTGTATTTCGGCTTCAACTGTTACGGATTTGTATTATATTATCAGAAAGGATACTCAAAACGCAGATATTGCTTTAGCAATGATCAAGTTGGTTTATGCCTCATTGACAATTCTCCCTGTCGATAAAACAATGATCCGATCCGCATTCAATTCCTCAATAAGTGATTTCGAAGATGCCGTTCAGGTTTTTGTTGCTAAATCTGCGGACATTGAAATTGTTATAACACGTGATAGAACCGGCTTTGTCAATTCCGGCATGACTCTATTTACACCGCATGAATTTTTAACATACCTCGAATCGCAATAAACGTATATTTTACTGCGATAAAAAGAACAAATAAAAGGAAAGCAATTATGAGTACGATAATCGAATCGTCGGTAGTTCATCGGATTCAGGACGAATTGAAAACACTTTCACCGCAAGAATTGCGGTTAGTTGAAATCGCAGTACGTGATCTGCAAAAAGATTGTACCGCCTCCGAACATTCAACGAAATCTGAAAATAAAGGCGGTGAACCGGACATTGACATCGACGATTCTTTTCCGAAACCGGAACATGTTTTAGAATTTATGGAAGCATGGCGCGGCTGTTTGATTGATTTGCCGGATTGGGATAAAAAACAGTTACGTGAAATGCGTCTCAATGAAAAATACGGTGATCAGTCATGATTATGATTTTATTAGATACGAATATTATTTTGGATTATGCACAAATTCGTGAAAATTTTTTTGAACACGCACGAAAAATTTTTGAGAAAATAGACAATAAAAATTTATGCGGTTTTATTTCCGCTTCATCTGTAACAGATATATTTTATCTTCTTCTGAAAAAAATGGATACGTGTGAAGCAAAAAAAAAGTTAGTAAAATTATTGAGAATACTGAAAGTTTTACCTGTGGATAGACAAATTATTGATATAGCGTTAGATTCTTCGATAAACGATTTTGAGGATGCCGTACAGGTTTTTGCTGCGAGAGCGATGAATATTAGTATTGTAGTAACGCGGGACAAGACTGGATTTGTTGATTCCGGGATGACCGTGTTTACACCGCATGAATTTTTAACATACCTCGAATCGCAATAAGCGTATATTTTTACTGCGATAAAATGAACAAATAAAAGGAAAGCAATTATGAGTACGATAATCGAATCGTCAATAGTTCATCGGATTCAGGACGAATTGAAAACACTTTCACCGCAAGAATTGCGATTAGTTGAGATCGCAGCGCATGATTTGCAAAAAAATCCCGATGTTTCCGAACATACAAAAAATAAAGACAAAAATAAAGATAAAGATAAAGATAAACACAGTGATCTTGACTTTGATGAGGATGGTTGGTTACACCCGAAACCGGAACATGTTTTAGAATTTATGGAAGCATGGCAAGGTTGTTTGGAAGGAATGACGGAAGAAGATTTTTATCGTATAAAATATGAACGAATTACAGGAGAGCCGCAATGATTCGGGTTTTGATTGACACCAATGTGTTTCTTGACTATGCACTGAAACAAAGTAACTCTGTCGAATTGACCGTTCAAATTTTTCAAAAAATTTTTGATAAAAAATTTGAAGGTTGTGTTTCGTCTTCAGTGATAACCGACGTTTATTATGTTATTAAAAAGAGGACAAATAAAGAAAATGCACGAAAATTTGTTGAAACGGCTTATCAGATGTTGACCATTTTACCTGTCAACCGAAAAACGATTCGAGATGCTCTTGAATCTTCGATGGGCGATTTTGAAGATGCGGTACAAGCCTTTGCTGCGAGAGCGATGAATGTCGGTATTGTAGTAACGCGGGACAAGACCGGATTTGCTGATTCCGGGATGACCGTGTTTACACCGCAGGAATTTTTGACGTACTTGGAATTTCCGTCCAAGTGACGAACGGATTACTCACAATTATGGTAACTATTGCCGTTATTGTACTTAATGTTATTACAACTCAACCCTATCCTTCAACCCTAACTTATTTCCTATGTCAGCACAACTAATTGACAAGAATTTTTTGAACTGGGCGATTCAGGACGGAGACAATCCGTCTTCGCAATGCGCCTGCGGTTGTGACGGAAAATCCGTCGAAACGTGGAAAATCAAAATGGCAACACTTCGCCGTGAAACCGTACAGAAACCAACCATCTTTATTGGAATGGGAACCTGCGGTTTCGGCGCCGGTTCTCATTTTACTCTCGCCGAAATTAAAAAATATTTGTCCGAAAAAGGAATTGACGCCGATATTGTCGAAGTCGGTTGTATCGGACTTTGTGTGATGGAACCACTCGTTGATATTCAACTGCCGGGGCGGACTCGATTGATGTTTCAAACTGTTACAAAAGATAAAGTAACCGCGTTGCTCGATGCTGTTTTTGCCGGAGAAGTTCCGAAAGAACTTGTTATGGGACAATTTCGTACACCGGGTCAAAAATCGTGGGACGGTGTGAAATTTCAGGACGAACATCCGTTTTTCGGTCCGCAAACCCGATGGGTATTGAAAAATTGCGGTGTGATCGATCCCGCACAACTCGAAGAATATCTCGCTTCCGGCGGCTATCAAGGGTTACGAAAAATTCTCGGTGCGGACGGCAAACCTGCCTGGGATCCGATGGATGTTTGTGTTGAAGTTGAAAAGAGCGGTCTTCGCGGTCGCGGCGGCGGCGGTTTTCCGACAGGTGTGAAATGGAAATTCGCACGTAACAACAAAGACACGCATCGTTATCTTGTGTGCAATGCCGACGAAGGCGATCCTGGTGCGTTTATGGATCGTGCGGTTATTGAAGGCGATCCGCATCGGTTGCTCGAAGGAATGGCGATTGCCGCTTACGCGATTGGAGCCGGTAAAGCGTACATTTATATTCGTGCCGAATATCCGCTTGCGATTACCCGGCTTGAACAAGCAATCGCCGACGCAAAAGCGAATAATTTGCTCGGTGAAAAAGTTCTTGGCAGTGATTTTTCGCTTGAAATGGTTATTAAGAAGGGGGCGGGGGCGTTTGTTTGCGGTGAAGAAACGGCGTTGATTCACAGCATTGAAGGTAAACGCGGAATGCCGCGTCCGCGTCCGCCATTTCCTGCGGTATCGGGATTATTCGGTCATCCGACCATCATTAACAATGTTGAAACATTAGCGAATGTTCCATTGTTGATCAAAAATGGAGCCGATTGGTTTTCCGCAGTAGGAACTGCCGGAAGTAAAGGAACAAAAGTTTTCGCGTTATCCGGTAAGGTTTCTCGTACAGGATTGGTTGAAGTGGCGATGGGAACAACGTTACGGGAAGTGGTGTTTTCCATTGGCGGCGGAATTGCACGCGGTAAAGCGTACAAGGCGGTACAAATCGGAGGTCCATCCGGCGGTTGTATTCCTGAATCTCATCTTGATATTGAGATTGATTATGAATCGTTGAAAACAGTTGGAGCAATGATGGGTTCCGGAGGACTTGTGGTGATGGACGAAGACAACTGTATGGTTGATGTTGCGAAATTTTTTATGGATTTTATTCAACGCGAAAGTTGCGGTAAATGTATTCCATGCCGTGAAGGAACGCGGCGGATGTTAGAAACGTTGAATCGAATTACTCGCGGGCGACGGCATGAAACCGGTAAACAAACGCTTGAACGATTCCAAAGCGTGGTTTACCTTGAACATCTTGCGGAAGTGATTCGGGACACATCGCTTTGCGGTTTGGGACAAACGGCTCCGAATCCAGTGCTTTCGACATTGCGTTGGTTTCGGCACGAATATGAAGCGCACGTTTATGATCGGGTTTGTCCGGCAAAGGCTTGTGTTGATATGATTCAATATCAGATTACCGAAAAATGTACCGGTTGTACACTTTGTGCACGAAAATGTCCTGCCGACGCGATTGTCGGAACGGCAAAAAATACGCATCATATTATTACGGATAAATGTATCAGTTGCGGAGCCTGCGCCGATTCCTGCCGCTTCCACGCAATAGAAAAAGTGTAACATTTTTCATGGATACGCCAAAGGCTGATATACTTTTCACACTTTAAAATTCGGTTTTATTTTTTACGACGAAAAATAGAATTGCCCCGATGGGTAACTGTTATTTTATATTTTCGTGTTGATTATTTTTAACGGTAAATCAGTATTTCCGTCCCGCAGGGACAATACTTTATTAACCGTATGCTTCAGCATACGGCAAGCGCCACCATAATCCAAAGTCCTGCAAGGACGACACTGATTGCAGTATATTGCTGTTCTATCCTGCTCAAAAAAAGTGTCGTTCCTAGCGGGACTTTAGTAGGCTGGCATTGATCCATAGGCTAAAGCCTACGGTTAATAAAGTGTTGTCTCTAGCGGGACAACAAAAAGACACAATGTTATTTTTTTGTTATAAAAACCGAATTTTAAGGGGAGAGACGCATAATAGGTATTTTTAGAAATTCCTTTTTTGTAATTCAATATTTTTAATTACATAAAATCTTTGTTGGTTTTCGTAAAAATAACGTGTTATTGAATTTAATCGCCGTAACGGTTAAACCATGCCCGTTGTTCAAAAGTTTTTTTGACGTTTGGTTTTCCGGGCGTTTCCGGTACGCCAATCGGTAACAGGATTCGGACTTCCTTGTCTTTGGGGACAGAAATTATTTCCGCAATTTTTGCGGCAACCGTTCCGCGAATCGCTCCGTCAATCCAAACGGTTGCGTAACCAAGTGCGGTAATCGCCAGTAACATATTTTGTGTTGCCGCCGCACAATCTTCAATAAAAAACGAAAGATTACCATAAGCCAGCGTTTTGTCGCAAACACAAACAATCATTGCCTGCGCGGTTTTACAAACCTGTTTGTCTCCGGTTTCCTTAGCAATCGCCTGAATGGTTGACGGATCATCGACAATCACAAAAGAAACCGATTGCGCATTGCAACCAGTCGGCGCGTCAATGCCCGCCTGAACAATTTTGCGAAGGTCTGCTTGAGGAATCTTCTTATCAAGGAAAACTCCACGATAACTGTAACGTTTTACAATCGTTTCAAAAAGTTCCATAAAATTACTCTGAAAGTTAAAGTGTTGACAAAAAATTCATTGTTATTTCGACTGAAATCAATTTCAATCGACTGAAATCGATTTTAGTCGATTGAAGTCGAAATAAAAATAATTCCTAAATTTAAAATCTATTATAAAGTGACCGGTTAAGAAGTCCATTCTTTTTTTGGTTTCGGTTCAATAATGTTTGCGGTTTTTATGTTTCGGATTTCCTGCTCTGTTTTTTGAACGGATTCAGCGTTACATAAAATTTCAAAGTACAGTTCAAAAGTCCGCGATTCATGCGGTTTTAACGCAATAACCCGACCTTGTTCTTTCTCAAAAGAGCGGTTGTTTGGAAAATTGACCGACGGTTCCAAACCACACACATAGCCGTCAGTATTGGCGAGCTGGCTTTTCCAGAACGAAAAATAAGGAAAATTGTTTCGATTAAAAGCGAGAACCAGTCCGCGATTTTCATTGGCATTGATGAGCAATGTTTTACAGTAACCGTTTTGATCGACGCCGGGTTCAAAAAAGAAAACCACTTCGTCACTTCCCGGCGTTTCGTCGCCGAGTTTGTCCCATTCCGAAAGATTTTGTACAGCCGTTTCGGTTCGCGGCGCCATTCTTTCAAACGGAACCACCACACGACTTCCCGAAGACGCAAACGGTTGACCGGTATTGATATGATATAAAAGTTCAAATTCACTCGGTTCGGCGGAACGATTCGTAATTGTATCACGAATTACAAATGTTGTGGAACCGGCAAAGGTGGTCAATGAAGAATGTAGTTCCAGTTTTTTGAAAAAAAGTTTCGACTCCATCACTTTTCCGGCAAGCGTTATTTCGCTGTTGTTACGATTGATGGAGAGTGAAAGATGTTGCGCCGGAAGATTGGCAATACGTCCGTGCAATGGATAACGTAACGTTCCATTCGTGTTAAATTCCGGCGACCCGTTACTTTCCAACCCGCAACGCACCAACCATTCATCGAAACCTTCAAGCCAACCAAGACCGCTCGGATCATCAATCGGAACCCATGACGGATGAACCGGACCTGAAATCGGCGAATCCCATTTTAATTCGACGTCGCCACATTGCCCTTTCCAGATGCCCATTCCCCGCGTCGGTAAAACCGTTAATGAAAGTCGTCCGTTATCGATGTTGACTACATCAATGTTGTCGGAAATTCCGCCGTGAAGCCGATATTTACTAACACAAACCGGAACCAAATCATTGTCGCCGGATTGTTTCAGTGATTCGGAAAATTCAAAAGATTCCTGAAAAACGCCTTGTTTTACGTCAAGCAATGTCCAATTTTGTTGAGACATAAAATCGCTCCTTAACTCTGATTTTGAAACAAGAACAGATTAACAAATAACTGTAACTTAAACCGTTCAACAAAATACTATTGCGTAAAGCACAAAACAAAACGTTTTACCGGCAAAGGTTGAGAGTAAAATTTCAACGCATCTGATTATACCAAGCGGAAAACTCGTTGCAACAGGGAACCAATTAAAGAATTTCAAAGTTGGTAGGCGACCATAGGTGAAAGCCTTTTGCCCAAAGGTCGCGCCGGCGGTAGCCGACGCTATTAATCAAAATTAATCAAAATTAATCAAAAAATTTCAGGCGAAACATCGCCTACCCCAAAATAGGAAACAATCAGGAATTTCCAATAATGAATTGGAACTACGAAATACACGAATGTTCACGAAAACGATTGTTCCCAATCTTTTCGTGAACATTCGTGATTTTCGTGGTAAAAATAAAGAAGAGGGTGTGTTGACACGAAT
>JAIRLW010000424.1 GCA_031259095.1 Planctomycetaceae bacterium
CACTGCATTCTTCTAGCGGCTTCCCGAGCGGATTGAACGGCTGGCAACAGAAGAGCGATTAACATCCCGATAATCGCAATTACCACAAGAAGTTCTACAAGAGTAAAAGCCGCTTTAGAAGTTCTTTTACTCTTACCTAGCCCCCCCCCCTTTTCCTATTTTAACATTCTTTTTTCCGCCGGTAAGTTCCACGACGGAAAATAATGTCCCAAAGAAAACGTCAAGCAAGAAGTTAAGGAAATCAAACAAATTTTTAACAAACATAGTAGTCTCCCTTTCTTAAAGGAAAAAGTTGAAAAATATTTACCCGTTGCTCCACCGGGACTCAATTTTGCTGTCCCACAAAGACCGTCAAAATTCAAGTTTCCTAATTAAAACACATCTCCAGAAACCGTCAATAGGGGGAATCAAAAAAGTTTTATGAAAAAAATAAAATTGGGAATCTCTAAAAAGACCTTTTACTTAATTGTTAATTGCCTAAATTTTTCCCTAATGTCCCTCTAGTCCCTAAAATCCTTTTTTAGAGGGACATTACATTAGGGACAAATGATTTTCATAAAACTTTGTGCTTTGCGGTTGAAAAACGAATTTTTAGAGATTACCAACAATTTATCGGTTTATCGGTTTTGCAACAATTCATTTGAAAAGGCTTTTGGTGAAAGAGGTTGTCCGGTTGCCTGTTCTACAAATTTCGACCAGGTGTATTTCGCACCCGGGGAAAAAACTTTGTCTGTTAGAATTTTGCCGATTTTCGGATCGTCGTTGATAAAGGTTTTTCCGAGTGATTGCCGAAGTTGAGCGGCGAAAAGTTCGCCGAGCATATAGTTGTGATAGTAAACCGGAGCAATCACAAAATGCGGCTTCGACGCCCAATCGCCGGCGTTTCGTCCATTCGGACGCTTTAGTAATTGATACCGTGTTACCATCTCCCACCACAACGTTTTCAAATCCGCATCAGGATTTTCGTATAACGCCTTTTCAAAATTCAGCATCACAATTGTCCATCGGCAAAAGATGAGTTGTTCGCGTTGGCGTTGCTTTCGTAACGCCTCAGCAACCGCGTTGACTGTTTTAGGGTTGGCACCGGCAAAACGAATCATCCATTGCGGCGTTCGGGCTTTGGCTCCAAACATCATCGCAATTCCTTCCGTTGTAAAAATGTGCGCCGAATCACGGAGATTGAACGGTAAACTCCGATCACAATTCAACGAATAAACTCCATGACCACCTTCATGCAACACCGTATCCATCCAATCCGCTGTCGGTTTGACATTGCAGAGATTACGAACATCTCCCAATGTGTCCATGTCAATACTGAACGCATGTTGATTCTTGCCCGCACGCTCAAACATGTCGCTTCGCTTCAGAACTTCCTCGTAAGGCAGTCCAAGATGTTTGTAATATTTGACCGCAATCGCAATAATTTCCTCTTTGGTTTTGTTTTTGTAAAAAGAATTAGGGTCAACTTCCTTCGATGGCGGAGCCTGTTGGAAAAACGGATTGTCGTAATGCCAAGGCATTAACTGATCCGACGGAATACCAAACTTAACCGCCAACTCCTGATCGAGTTCCTTTTTCATTTCGGTAAAAATCGGCGCGGTTGTTTTTTCGAGTTCGTCGAAAATTGCCGACAGTTCATCCGGTTTGTAATCTTGAAAAACAATTTGCATTTCCCAAAAGTTGTTGAAACCGAGTTGTCGGGCGGCTTCGTTGCGGACTTTCGCAAGGGCAATCACCTTGCCGTCAACTTCTCCCCCGATTTGTTTGAGCGACTCCCAAATCTTTTGACGTTTCCCTGAATCGGTTTCTTTTTCGAGCATTTCCAACAGATCGTTATTGGTGTATTCCCGACCGTCGAGTTTCGGACGATGATTTTGGAACGTCTTCTCAATTTCCGAAGACATTTCCAACATTTTTTTCAGCAATTCCGGCGGCAATTGGTTTTGGGCATACTGGAGTTCCATCTTTTCCGCCGCACGCGCGTCGATTTCAGTCAGCCCTACCGCCCTGCCCCGCAAATCTTTAATCGTCTGATACTTCGCCTTATCACTGTGATATTCCGCCAACGCCAGTTTCGCATCGGCGGAACGTTGGAACGCTTCGGTTTGACCGGTGGTCATCGCGTCCCACTCCGCATAAGCGGATCGTTTGAATAACTCAAAAACATCCGCTTGATAAAGATCCAAAAACACTTTCAACTTAACCGCTTCTTCATTCATGGTTATTGTTTTAGGGGGTTGGGAGAGAGTTTTAAGAGGTTGAGAGGGAACACGCAGACGGGAACGAAATCGATTTTGGAAAAAATTTCGGTCTTGCGCCTCGGCGGTTGCCGTACTTGCCCAAAAAATCAAAGTAATTCCCGATAAAACTAAAATTATCACCGACAATTTCAACACAAACAAATAGAGATGGGACATTGTTTTTCCTCATTTCAGATTCAGGTTAACAGCGTTGACCAAAAATACGATAGTAAGGATTATAACAGAAGTAGTTGAATGTGGATAGTGGAGAGTTGAGAGCGGAAAGTTGATATACTTTAAACGGTAACAAATTACCTTAGCCCCGATAGGGGCGTTGGGATGATAGCCCGTCCCAACGGGGCGGGAAAAACCGCCGCCAACCAAAGCCCTGAAAAGCGGCAGGCGACGTCTCGCCGAAACATCCTTTGTCTCATTAGTCTCTATTGTTTCTCAAGTTCCTTTTTATGGGACATTAGGGACGATAGGGGCTCATAGGACAAATAAAATGATACTTAAAGATTCTCCAAATGACCATTTTCCCTTCCTCCTAATCCCCAACTCCCCTTCCCTCGTAATAGATCCGTGGAATTATTGTTTGAGGTTAAAAAAGTATTGACCCTGAAGGGGCGGCGTCTTTGTTCCTAAAGTCCCTTGATCTAAGGGATCATTGGAAGTTGACGGAATCCCCCAAGGCGGCGTCGGACAGTCCAAAAGGAGCAGCCAATCCTTCGCCATCGAAATCTGATCCGCACGCGAACCAGGAAGCCAATCTGATCTGTTAGGCATAAATC
>JAIRLW010000299.1 GCA_031259095.1 Planctomycetaceae bacterium
CCGAACCAGAACGCAACACGTGCCAACCCTGGCGGTCCAAACGGGAACGGTTGGCGAGGAGGTTCGGCAAGGAAGAACGCCAAAGTTTACGGTGAGGTTTCCGACACGATAAACCGCGAACCAAGGGGTTTTGTTCACGGTCCCGTTCACTGATGGAGGCTCACTTCCCGACACTTCCTTGCCGAAACCTGCCAACTTTGAAACATAGTTTTTGACAAGTAAATAAACTTAAAAAAGGAAAAACGCCCAAAAGTATTTTACATAACTCTAGGTATAGCAAAAAGTTACGAAACAAGCAACGGATAAAATCGCAATAAAAATTCGCAATGACTAATGAAAAAAAAGCGTCATTGAACCAAAGGGTCGCCTATCAGACAACAACCCCCAAAATAGAAAATAATCAGGAATATGCTACTCAATAATTACAAAAAATGTAATCGATAACTCTAACAATAAATATACTTTTTCATTTTTCCCACAACAACCGCAAAGTCGAGAGGTTTACCAATGTGATCATTCATACCGGCTTCGAGACATTTTTCAATATCTTCACGAAAAACATTGGCGGTCATCGCCACAATCGGAATTGTTTTTGCTTTCGGCAGATTTAACGCACGAATTGCTTGAGTTGCTTCAATTCCGTCCATTTCCGGCATCTGCATATCCATAAAAATCATATCATATAGATCGGAAGCGGCGGCAAACTTTTCTAACGTTTCCAACCCGTTTTCCGCACAATCAACCTGCACTTTAGTAATTGCCAGTTGAGCCTTGACAATTTCACGGTTAATTTTTACATCTTCGGCGAGCAGGATTCGTTTTCCTTCAAAAATACCGTCGAAGGTTATATTTTTCTTGTCAATATTTTCTTTAACGCCAAGATAACTGTTAATACAATTGATAATCATGGAAGCGAACACCGGTTTTTGCAAAAACCGATCAACGCCAGCGGCTCGTGCTTCATCTTCAATGACATTCCACTCTGTTGCGGAAATCATCACCACCACCGACGGATCCGTCCCCAACGCCTTAATCCGCCGCGTCAGTTCAATTCCATCCATTTCCGGCATTTTCCAGTCAATAAAATAAACATCGTAACTTCCATTGGCGTTGATCATTTGATACGCATCTTTTCCTGAAATGGCGACATCACAATGGAGATGTAATTTTTCCGTAAGATGTGCAAAATATTCCAGAATTTCAGGCGAATCGTCCACCACCAATAGACGGAGATTCTCAATCGTTATATCGGAACGTAAACTATTGACATGGGTATTTTCCACACTTTTACGTTTTGTTTTGATCGTGAACGCGAAGGTCGAACCTTTATTGAGGTCGGATTGCACCCAGATTGTTCCTCCCATCATTTCAACAATCCTTTTTGAAATCGCCAACCCTAATCCTGTTCCGCCGAATTTTCGGGACGTGCTGCTGTCCGCTTGAACAAAAGAGTTGAACAGTCGAGTTTGCTGCTCCAGCGTAATACCAATTCCTGTATCAGTTACTTCAAACTTGATCACACAAAGATCGCCTTGTTCTTCCAACAGTTCCGTATTTAAATGAATTGATCCTCCATCATGCGTAAATTTAACCGCATTAGAAAGAAGATTGGTTAACACCTGCGAAAGACGCTGCTCGTCGGTTTCGATAATCGCTGGCAAACGCGAATCCACTCGCACCGATAATTCCTGACTTCGTTCCTCAACCCGAAAATTAATAATATTAGCAACTTTTTGTAATATTTTCTCCAAATGACAATCCACATACGACAACTCAAATTTGTTCGCTTCAATTTTGGACATGTCCAAAACATCATTGATTACTCCAAGTAAATGGGTTGAGGCTTCTTCAATTTTAGTAAGACAATATTTTTGTTTTTCATTATCGTCGGACGACATAGCGATGGCAGTCATTCCGATAATGGCATTCATGGGCGTACGGATTTCGTGCGACATATTGGAAAGAAACGTGCTTTTTGCCAAATTGGCCTGTTCTGCATTTTCCTGCATCTGACGAAATTCCGTAACATCATACAACATCATAATGGAGCCTTCAAAATTAAATTCCGGCTGAATCATGGAAACAAATTGCAGGTTATACCGGCGGATTCCTTTGCCGTTAATATTGAGCGAGACTTCTTTTTCCAATGATTGTTGAGATTGTGCCGTGGCGGTCAGTTGGGATTCCAGATCATCGACCCACGCTTTATCGGCAAACTGATAGAAAATTTCACGGTAATGTTTTCCATTGATGGTTGCGAAGTAAGTAATTCCTGCCTGTAATAGAAATGTTTTGGTGCAATAAGCGATATGACCTGAATGATCCAGTAAAAGAATAATGTTGGGACTGATTTCCAACAGAAGCAACATATATTGTTCCTGTTTCCGTTTTTCCAGATTTTGCATTGCCGTAATATTGGCAACCGATGCCGCCGCCACTTTATTGCGGTCAAAGGACATCTGTAAACGCGAAAGTTGACGTGAAAGTTTAGCGTTTTCTTTTTGAAGTTCCAAAATCTGTTTCTGCAAGTCTTCGGAATCCATCAACTTTAATCCTTTATTCTAATGTTATCTAATGGGAATCTCTAAAAACTTATTCTTTGATCGACCAAAATCAATTTTAGTCGATTTCGGTCGATTTTAGTTTGTGAAGAAATAAGTTTTTAGAAGTTTAGAAGTTGTCGTCTGCTTGCAACCATCTAGCCGACAACTTATTCTATCAGTTCTTGGTTTATTTGAAAGATAGGTGTGCTTGTCCACGAATCTTGAAATCACTTAAAATCATCTGTTGCTAAATATCTAAATACCGATTATTATAACGAAATTTACAAACACTTCAAAATGAGATTCCCGATACAATTTTTCATTGAGATAATTCACAACCTGTTTATAATCAATAGTTTACATCAATTCCTGTCCCCGGTGAACAACGCCGTTTTGAGGAGTGAACCTGACTGTGAACAGACACTTACATGTTTTCGTAAGTCTTTATCACACAAAGACTTGCGTCGAACCTGAAAAGGATAGGCGACCCATTGGTTCAATGACGCTTTTTTTTCATTAGTCATTGCGAATTTTTATTGCGATTTTATCCGTTGCT
>JAIRLW010000448.1 GCA_031259095.1 Planctomycetaceae bacterium
GCGAAACTTGGGCAAGCGGGAAACACGGATAGTTTGGAATTTGACGAATCTCTCAAACAAACTCCCGCAGAAATTCCCGCATTAAAGGCGCTATTTGGAGAAAAATTGACTTACTCAGATATTCTTGAGGCGATTGGTTGCGATGCAAAAGCACAACAAAAAGTTTTCGATTGTATTACGGCTGACCCAGATTTGAGTGTCTGCTATTCGAGCCTAAGTGCTTTTTTTGAAGCGGTTAACGGAAAACAACTGTGGGAGTTACCGGAGGAGGAACAAATAAAAAGGGCGAACACTTTAGTGCAAAGCACCGCCCTACATTTTGAAAAGTCTATCAAAGATTTGAACAATCCAGTGGAGCCAGACGGACTTGAACCGACGACCCCCGCGTTGCAAACGCGGTGCTCTCCCAACTGAGCTATGACCCCATCTTTTTTTAATCTTCATTCACTTCGGTTCGCAAATAATCACGATTTAATTTCTCGTGTAATAAACGTGTTTCCCAATATGTTTTTATTATATCATAAATTCCCATTACGATTGATAAAAACAAAATTGTCGCCGCAAAGGTACAGAACAACACATAATTATACACGTCGTCAACCGGTAACATCAGTACGCCGAAAATCATCAGCAACAGCGAAAAAGACAATAGAATTAACGTCAAACGTCGGCGCAACGGAATAAAGAACACCTGTTTGTGCATCATAACTTTTACTGTTATGCTCTATCATCACTTACTCCGGTATTTCGCTACTTCCGGTAACCTAACGACTTGATCACTGAAAGCATTTCTTCATACGTGATGAAACGGCGACGGTTTTGGAATTTATACTGATCAATCGCTTCGGCAAGTTGTTGCGCATCCGGCGAAAGACCGTCATAACAATTTGAAAACTGACGACGTTCTACTCCCGGAGGAGGACCGCCACTGTTCGGATTCATGCCGCGCCGTTGCACAAAAGGATAGTTTACTGAATCTGTACTCATCGGCTTTTCCTTAAATTGCTGTATGCAAAATCTTTTTGAAAAAAATCACCACAAAATTTAAATTTTTATTCTCAATGTTCACTAAACCGTGAATCATTTAACATTGTTTTTCAGGGTAAATAAATTTATCCTCAATTCCTTTGGAAAGTACGCCCTATTGTCAATCGAAATTTATCCGTTAACTTATTAGATATATTCAATCTTGATTCCAAAGGTCTTGATAATCATTTATTTCTGAATCGTAATATTGATTATAACAAATGATTTCAGAATAAATAAGTCCCCTACCGCATCTTTTTTATTATTATTTTTTCAATCTTTCCCGAATCGATGATATTTTATATGATTTCAATGCTAAAAAAAGTGTTCACAACCTGTTTTTTCCAAGCCGATAAAAGAATTTATTTGCCGTTTTTCATTATTATTGAATCTATCGTATTCTATTTCCGACAGGTTTTCAACAGGATACTAACAGGTTTTCCCTGTTGTAAGAAGTATTGTAATTCTTGCTTTATAAAGATATTTCGTAAAAAAACGTCGGAAACAAACATTTTTTTTCTTTTCTTAACATCCTCCTCATATTTATATTTTTCTTTTTAAATTATTTCTTATCCAAAATATATAATCTGTTTTACAGATTATTAACCATATTGAGTATTAAACATTATTTTCCAATTTAGGTTCACCATTCCGGTTCCTGATTGACCAAAACGAAAACTTCGACCATATTAGGCGAGAAACACGTCGGCAACATCGGCTGTATTGTACAACATTCAGCCAACTTGTACCAGATCAATTAGGAACGGGAAAAAAAAATTTCTCCTCCTATGTCTTCTTCTAATTCACGCACACAGACTCCTATGATGAAACAATACAACGAGGCTAAGAAAATATGCCCCGAAGCATTGTTGCTTTTTCGCATGGGAGATTTTTACGAAATGTTTCTTGAAGACGCCAAAATCGCGGCACAAGTTCTCGGTTTAGCGTTGACCAGTCGGGAAAAAGGTCCCAACGCAATGCCAATGGCTGGTTTTCCACATCATCAACTCGATTCCTATATTGCAAAGTTGATTGCCGCAGGATATCGTGCCGCAGTTTGTGAGCAGATGGAAGATCCGAAAAAGGCGAAAGGTATTGTCAAAAGAGAAGTTACGCGGATTGTTACTGCCGGAACGCTCACGGAAGAAACATTGCTCAATCCAAAAAAGTCAAACTTTTTAGCGGCAATTTGTCAGGATTCGAGAACGCCAAACTTTGAAGTTGGATTGGCGTGGGTTGAATTGTCCACCGGAGAATTTTTTTCCACAACAGTTCCCGGTAAACAACTTGCCGAACAACTTGCTCGAATTTTGCCGTCGGAAATTATTTACAGCGACAAGGAAACATTCGATTATTCGGTTCTGTTCAAAGTTCAGTTGACAAAACGCCCAGACTGGACATTCGGGCATCGGACGGCTCTTGATTTGCTTTTGAAGCAGTTTGGAACGTCAACGCTTGAAGGTTTTGGCTTTTCTGATAAACCGTTTGATATTCCGGCGATTCGTGCGGCGGGCGCGATTCTTAGTTATTTGAACGAAACGCAACGGCAAATTTCTATTCAAGTTGATTCCATTACCGCATATCGTCTTGAATCTCAATTGGAAATTGATGAGACCAGCCGCCGCAGTCTCGAAATAACAACAACGATTCGCGGAGGTAATCGTGAAGGTTCTCTTCTTTCCGTGATGGATCGATGTATTACGTCGATGGGTTCGCGTTTTATTGCGGATTCGATTTCCAGTCCGTTGACCAATATTTCGACCATCAACGCGCGACTTGACGCGGTTGAGGAATTTTATCATGATGATATGTCGGTGCGAGATATACGGGAACATTTGCGGCGTATTCATGATCTTCAACGGATTTTAACGCGGATTCTTCAAAATCGCGGAACTCCTCGTGATTTGGCGATGATTTCCCGAACCTTGCAGACATTGCCTTTTTTTCTGAAAAAATTGGAAAAAGTTTCCAGTTTGATGCTGAAATCGATTCGTGAGGGTATTAATCCTTGTGAGGAGTTAGCCCAATTGCTTTCTGTTGCTTTGAAAGATGAGGCTTCCGCGAATTTCAAAGACGGCGGTTTTATTCGATCCGGTTTCAACAAAGAGTTGGACGAATTGCGTCATCTTCAAAGCGGCGGGAAAGATTGGATAGCGCAATATCAGGCGGCGGAAATCAATCGTACCGGAATTCCGAGTTTGAAAGTGGGTTATACGCGGGTTTTTGGTTATTACATTGAGATTACGAATGTTCATCGTGATAAAGTTCCTGATGATTATATTCGGAAAATGACAATTAAAAATGCGGAACGGTATATCACGCCGCAACTTAAAGAATATGAGGAAAAAATTCTGACTTCAGGAGAACGGGCAAATAATTTAGAAATAGAACTTTTCGAAATGCTTTGCCAAAAGACTTGTGAAAAACGACATGCCATGCAAAGTACCGCGCGTGCTTTGGCGGCTCTTGACGTTATTGTTTCGCTTGCTTTAATTGCGCGGGAACGCGGATATTGCCGTCCGCAGTTGATTGACGAACCGATTCTGAATATTATCGATGGTAGGCATCCGGTTCTGGATGCGTTGGAACCTGCGGGAACGTTTGTTCCTAATGATACGTTGCTTGACAATGAACATGGTCAGATTCAATTGATTACCGGTCCGAACATGGCGGGTAAAAGTACATTTATTCGTCAAACGGCATTACTGTGTGTGATGGCTCAGGTTGGAAGTTTTTTGCCGGCGCGAGTGGCAACGATTGGAGTTTGCGACCGGATTTTCGCACGAGTGGGAGCCAGTGATGAAATTTCACGCGGTCAGAGTACGTTCATGGTTGAAATGACGGAAACCGCTCGAATCCTGAATCAGGCAACACCGCGAAGTTTGGTGATTCTCGATGAAGTGGGACGCGGAACCAGTACTTATGATGGAATTTCGTTAGCGTGGGCGATTGTTGAATATTTGCACGATAAAATTGGTTGTCGAACTCTTTTCGCAACTCATTACCACGAATTGACCGATTTATCGGAAACATTTGAAAAAATTTGTAATTTAAATGTTGCGGTAAAAGAGCAAAATGATGATATTGCGTTTTTGCACAAAATTATTCCCGGAGCGGCGGATAAAAGTTATGGAATTTATGTTGCCAAAATTGCTGGTATTCCTAAAAATGTGGTGAAACGGGCAAGGGAAATTTTGGATGAGTTGGAGCAAACTCACATCAAAGCGCCTGCACACAGTAGCGAGTCGGAAATTATTCAAAATGTACGGAGACGAACCATCGGTTCCATACAATTCTCTTTGTTCGGACCGGAAAATCATCCGGTGATCGAAGAGTTACGAGAACTTGATACCGACAACCTGAAACCGCTTGACGCGCTTCAACTGATCGTAAAATGGAAAAATATTCTTCGGAACCGTGAATCATCAAAATTTAAATAGAACAATAATATATTTGCATTTTTCTAAAAGCACAATAATAAATGTGCTTAAATTTAAAGGATTTTGAATATTTGCCTCCTTTTATATTAGAGCAAAAGTACGTGTATTTTGGCAAAATATTAAATTACGGCGTTTAAGTTTTATACTTTTAGGAAATTATAATTATAATTATATTTATATTTTCCTAAAAAGACTTCGTAACTTCAATGATATCAACAAGATAGTGCAACAACAGTATAATAAAAACAGCCACTTTCGTTTCATAAAGAAATATTTTTTTATTTTTTTCTAAAAAAATTATTTTCCCTCTTGACACGATTCATGAGACGAATTAAAGTTGTGATTTATTAACATTTTCACTTTCGGTTAATAGTTTTTTACTTTTGAAACTAACATCGCTAGGAATTGTAAATATGCTTGTTATTGTTGTTACATTATTAATAACCTTGTGTTTAACGGGGGAAATTTTCTCAAATTCCCAACCCGATTTATCAGTTCCTGATCTGAAGGAAACTGAGGTAAGCGGACCGTATTGTGGAATTTATTCTTTAATCGCTTGTTTGGAAGTTTACGGTATTCATGCGGATTTGGAATCGCTTTTGTTACCGGAATATGTCGGGTCATTTCAGGGAAACAGCGATAAAGAATTGATCGTTGCCGCAGAAAAATACGGACTTTATGGTAAAACTTACGGCAATCTGACATGGCAGGAATTGCAAAAATCGACTACGCCAATGATTTTACATGTCCGCAGTTCTTACGCCGATCAAAAATTTAATCATTGGGTCGCTTTCCTTGG
>JAIRLW010000467.1 GCA_031259095.1 Planctomycetaceae bacterium
TATTCATATTCATTTTTGTTGTTTCATCCAAAAAGTAATCTGGAAAGATCAAAATTTTCCGTTCCCAGAGCGATGTTTTATTGATTCTTTAATAACGAAGGAAAATAAAGAAGAGAAGGATGATTGAACTTGCCTTGCCATGAAATAACATTTCGGATTTTTAATTACATTTTGTAATTATTTAGCGGATTCATTCAAAGTTTGTCAACATTAAGATTAAGGTAGGTGATGTTTGGGAGAACCGATATATCTACTTTTATCTTTTATCGACTAAAAAATGAAAAAATTACAACGATTTTTCTAATTTTTCCTAAAAAAAGGATTTAACTGATTCTACGGATCATTACATGCTTCCTACAATACTTTTCTTGAGAATCAATCACAGAACAAAACTGTCCCATTTGTCCCCAAAGTCCCTAATATCCCTAAAATTGGTACTTAGGGACATGAGAGACTTTAGGGACGAATGGGACAAATAATTTTTAAATTAAATTTGTATTTGGGAAAAGGTATTTTTAGAGATTCCCAAAAGTTGTCGGGCATTTTGGGTTGTCGTTTTGGCGATTGATTCGAGTGTTGTTTCCCGAAGTTCGGCAAGACGAAGCGCAACCATCACCGCCATCGTCGGCTCATTCCGTTTGAGTTTACCGCGAAACGGATGAGGCGTCATATAAGGCGAATCCGTTTCAATAAGTAATCGGTCAGCCGGGACGATTTTTGCGGATTCCCATAACGGCGAAAATTTAGTGTTTCGATAAGTTACCGATCCGGCAAAACTCAGATAAAAACCAAGTTCCACACATTCCGCCGCCTGTTCCGGTTCACCGCTGAACGCATGAATGATTCCGGTCAATCCTTTTTCCTTGACCGCCTGCCGAAGAATCGGAAGCATTTCATTCCATGCGTCACGGCAATGAATTTGAATTGGTTTTGATGTTTGTACCGCCAGATCGATATGTTGCCGTAAAGCGTCGATTTGTTGTTCAAGCGGCGTGTAATCCCAATACTGGTCGAGACCGGTCTCGCCAATCGCTGAAACAGCATCGCTGTGAGCCAATGCTGTAATTGTTTTCCAGTCGTCGTCTGTTGCGTTGACTACGTAATTGGGATGAATTGCGGCTGCCGCGTGAAAAATCGGCGACTGTTTGGCTAATTCCGCGCAACGACAACTCGATACCGCGTCAATTCCCGGCAATAAAACACCGGTCATTTCAATCGGTTGTTGACTTATCAGTCCGTCGGGAATAATGGGCAATGTTCCCGATTCAATACGCCGAATCACCGCACCGCGATCAGGTGAAAACGGTTCCAAATCAAGATGAGCGTGAGTATCGAATATCGGAATCATCAAAATAAAAACTCCTGTTGTTTTATTACGATTCTATCATTACCGTCAATAACAGTTTTAAAGACGCGCGAGTTGGGTATCTATAAAAATTAATTTTATTTCGATTTCAGCCGGCTGAAATCGATTAAAATCGAATAGTTTGTTTTTATATTTAGAGAACTTCTAAAAACTTATTTTGTTAGGAACGCGGGCGTTTCGTCCGCATCGGTTTAGGGCAAAAAATGCGGGCGGGACGTCCGTGTTCCTTTCTATACATCATTTATACATCATTGGTAGGAGGTTTTTAGAAGTTCCCCTCTTCTAACGTAGAATTAACTAATTCTAACGTAAAATTGATCCATTCTAACGTAGAATTGATCCATTCTAACATAGAATTGATCCATTCTAACATAGAATTGATCCATTCTAACATAGAATTGATCCATTCTAACGTAAAATTGATCCATTCTAACGTAGAATTGATCCATTCTAACGTAGAATTGATCCATTCTAACGTAGAATTGATCCATTCTAACGTAGAATTGATCCATTCTAACGTAGAATTAACTAATTCTAACGCAAAATTAACTAATTCTACTAACGTTTCGTCTGGAAACCGTGTGGGCGGAACACCTGCGATCCTGATAAAATTAGTTTTTAGAAGTTCCCTTTAGAGATTCCCTGTTATTAAAAACGACCGTTAAATTGTCTGCTGATTGACATTAGTCCGTTTTGTCATTAAACTTATCACTTGTTTATCATCTGTATTGTTCCCTATAAAATGGACAAGGAAAACTAAAATGACCAAAAAAGAAATTGTTCGCAGTATTGCTGATTCGCTTGGATTTTCTCACAAAAAAACCAGAGAGATTGTTCAAGGCACATTCGATGCCGTTGTCGAGACGATCATTGACGAAGGTCGGATTGAACTCCGCAATTTCGGTATTTTTGAAGTCAAAAAACGTGCCGCACGAAAGGCTCATAATCCTAAAACCGGCAAGGCAGTCCAAGTTCCTGAAAAATACGTTGTCAGGTTCAAACCGGGAAAATTCATGGAAAAACGTATTGCCGAACTTGTCGAAAAAACGAAAAAATAAATCGGTCATGTAGAAATGGGGGTTGAAAGATTCGCCAAAAGGTCTTCGAGTTGTTTTTCTTCCTCTTCGGAAAATTCAGTTTGTCCGGAATTGCCGGTATTTTGGGGAATAGTCAATTGAAGCGGCGGTAAATCGAGCGTTGCGGCTTCAACGGGAGTTTCAGTTTCAGACGGTTCCGTTTCAACATCGTTGTCAGGAGGCAGAGTTTCGGGAAGTATTGAAATGTCGGGAAGACTTGGAACGCTTGGAACCGCTGATTCGGCAACTTCCGAAACTGATTCCCGATTCCGTTCCGATTCCGCAAATTGATATTCCTCTGAGTTATTTTCTTCAGGCAAATCTAATATTTCAGTAAAAGAATCCGGCGTTTTATTAAACGGTTCCGATGTTTCGCCAACGATTGGCGGTTCCGAGATGTTTTCAATCACCGGTTCCTCCGTAACAGAAGAGATACTCGGTTCCGAAATGTTTACGGCAGGTTCGGTTTGCTGCTGGGCGGTTTGTTGTTGTTGAAAGATACGAAAATCGGGAGTTTTTTCTTTATCCACAATTCCGATTTTCTGAGCAGTCTCGAAAAATCGGGAGACCACCTGAAACGCTTCACCAAACATTTCGGTCATCGATTCGTAAAGATGTTTATTTTCGTTCTGGTCGGCTTCGATTTGTTCGCCTTCCTTTTTTGTTTTGCCAACCAGCGTCTGAATTAATTCCAAACCTTGTTGGGTAGAATTGATTTCCTGTTGAATTATCTTTGTTTCGCCGGTAATTTCCGCTAACAAACCGGAAAAACCGTCAATTTTTCGGTTCAACATTTCGACTTTCGAAGTCAACGGTACCATTTTCGACTGAATAAGAGCAATCTGCTCTTCAACCGCAACAATTTTCTCAACAAGATCACTCATGTTTTGTTCCAAATGTTAAAGGGTTAAAAGATACTTTTGGGAAATGGTCTTTTTATTTTAAATGAAATTTTGTTTTTTTCTCATTGCTTTACTTTGAATGGCTTCCAATGACCGTTTTTTATTTGTCCCGCAGGGACTGGAAAATGACATGACTCAACTATTGAACAAGAAAAAAATTCCACTGGTATATTACTATTAATTTAAAAACCGGCATTCCGCTAAGTTATCCTAATATTACTTATTCATTTTATCCAAGTTTCCTGCTTTTTTCAATAAGTCCCATTTCCGATCAGTCTCTAATGTCCCTAAAATGGTCGGTCTAGGGACATTAGGGACAAGTTAAGCCTTTTTCAAATAATTTTGTGCGATTAACCATACATGACGTAAATTATTAATTAAGGGAACTTCTAAAAACGTAATCTATCAGTGGGATTTTCCAAAACGTCTTTTAACAGTTTCCGCAAACCTCATTTTCAACCTAATTTTTCTTACGAAACGATTCACCAAAAAACCGCTAATATAAAAAATAAAAATTCCACTGATATATTACTTCATTTTTTATTTCATTCCGGCGATGGCTTCGGCGACATTTTGGGCGTGTTCGCGGACGCG
>JAIRLW010000528.1 GCA_031259095.1 Planctomycetaceae bacterium
GACATAATTGAGGATATACTGAAATTTCAAATATTAAACGTGATTTGTGCGTTTACAACAGACTTAGTTTTCACGTTTTCAAAGTCTATTATTAACGTCCCTTTCGAGGCTAATGTGAAGAAATAAGGTTTTTAGAAGTTCCCTATAAGTAAGGTGGGCGATGTTTCGCCGAAACATCGCGTCGGCGATAGCTGACTTGCCTCTGTGGGCGGACGGAAATTTGAATCCAAAACAGTTGGAAACTCTAATTGCTAACGTTTCACTAATTCCCGCAACCTTTCGGCGAAAGGTTGCCCGCCTTTGTTTATCTGCTTGTTGGCGTAGTTGTTTTGATTTATAATGATCCGCTTTGAAACGATAACCATTCCCTATTCGCGTTTAACCATGAACAAATCCATGTTGACTCTTGAAAAATTCCGTGCGGCGGAAGATGTTTTGCGGGACATTATTTTGAATACCGGTTTGATTTACAGCAAACCGTTTACGCAGCAAACCGGCAACAATATTTGGTTTAAGCCGGAAAATATGCAGTTGACCGGTGCATACAAGATTCGCGGCGCGCTCTATAAAGTTTCGACGCTTTCGCAAGAGCAACGTCAACACGGTTTGATTACGGCATCTGCCGGCAATCATGCGCAAGGACTTGGTTTTGCGTCGCAATATTATGGAGTCAACGCCGTGATTGTCATGCCTGAAACCACGCCGCTTGTTAAAGTTAATAATACCAAAGCGTATGGAGTTCAAGTGGTTCTTGCCGGTAATATTTATGACGACGCTTATGCGCATGCGCTGAAAACCGCGCAAGAATACGGTTACGAATTTGTTCATCCGTTTAATGATTTGGATATTGCGGCGGGGCAGGGGACATTGGCGTTTGAGATTTTACGGGCGTTGCCGGAAACGGATGTTATTCTTGTTCCGGTTGGCGGTGGCGGTCTTATTGCCGGAATTGCAACTCTTGCCAAAATACTAAAACCGTCAGTTACTATAATTGGCGTTGAACCGTCCGGCGCGGCGTGTATGAAGACGTCTCTTAAAGAAGGCAACATTACTTCTCTTCACAAAGTCGAAACGATTGCCGATGGCGTTGCGGTTCGTACTCCGGGCGATTTGATTTTTCCTTACGTCCAAAAATATGTTGACGATATTATAACTGTTGACGACCCGAAACTGGTTGATGTTTTTCTCGACCTGATGGAAAGTCATAAAATGATTGTCGAAAATGCCGGATTGTTGCCGGTTGCGGCGTTGAAATATCTGGAAGTAAAAAATAAAAATGTTGTTGCGCTTTTGAGCGGGGGCAATATGGATGTGATTACGATTTCCTCTCTTGTTCAACATGGTCTTCGCAATCGGGGTAGAATTTTCACTTTTAGTGTGAGATTGCCGGACCGTCCGGGCGAACTTTACCGTATTTCCGGTATTATCGCCCGTGAACGCGGAAATATTATCGAATTACAGCATAACCAATTCGTGGATATTAACCGCAACAGCGATAAAGGTACGGAATTGGTTGTAACGCTGGAAGCGTTCGGACACGAACACAAAAACACCATTGTGACCGCATTATCACAAGAAGGTTACGACGCTCATATTGTTTCGTAAAAAACGTTTTTAGTGATTCCGTGCGATTTGTAGAGACGCAATGTATTGCGTCTCTCTCAACTCTCCACTAATAAAAGCAACCGATTTCCGAACGGCTGCATCGGTTTTCACCGATTTTGCTCCTAAAATACGGTTTCCAAAATTCAAAAAATGTCAGTCCTATTTTTTGAACGGAGCTATTGAAAAACCGCATTTTACTGTGCAGCCGCTCGGAAATCGATTGCCTTAATTATTTGTCCCCTTAGTCCCTATCGTCCTTAATGTCCTTTTTTAGAGGGACTTTTTAATCAATTGGGACTAAAGGGACATTAGGGATTGTGGTTAAAAAACAAATTTTTAGAGGTTCTCAATCTGCAATGATCTAACGGAGTTATTGGTAACGGTCTATTTTCACAATTGTTTTCATAACGATAAAGCGTCTTTTTCCTAATGCCCTGAAAGGGTTATCGGATGACAGCGCTTTCAGGGCTAAGATTCCGATTTACAATATCTGAACAAAAATCATAAAAGAGACAGTTACTTAATAAGAAGTAGATTCACCGCCACTCACGGTTGACAATCCACGCCAAACGTTAAGGTTGACGTTATCACTTACAAAATGAACGCTACCGTCGCCGTAAGCAGCATTTACTCCGCCGCGGTGCTGACTGGCTGCTTTGAAAAAGCCTCGCCGTCCGCCAGTTGGTCGGTTGTTTATGTTTGCCGCATTGCAAGCATTATTCTGATTCGGGGTCAGATAAGCGTTAAAAATCGAATGGTCCCATCTGGAGGACAACCACATTTCACAGCGGTTCTGTTTGCCCCCGACACTCGTTGTCGATGCCGTCTCTGACACTAAATCAGGATCTGCCCCAAAATCATTATCACCGTCTGCTTTCGTACCGAGATAAAGACGCTGTCGGACTTGCCAGTTCTCATTCGGATTTTGCCCCCCCAAATCGCCGGTATTCCACAATGCTTCGGACAGCGTCATCGTGTTGCTTGTTCCGTCCGTCATTGAGCCAAGACTGCGGTCGCCGTTGGTCCTTTCGCGCGGATTGTTCTGGGCTTGGTCAAATGCACCGTCCACTCTTTCAAGCCGAACAGCGTAATCAATAAGGGAATTTTTTCCGGTTCCCGAACCAACACAAACAACATAGTTCCCTGGATACGAAGAGGTTTGGATAGAGGGGTTAATGGCGCCTTCGGATGGACAGACGATACAGTTTAATTTAGCCAATTTAATATCGTTGCTGTAATAAGGATTTATACTGGAGTTCCCCCCTCCAAAGAGACAGTTCAAAAAATCATACGAAGCAGAAACGTTTGCCGCTTCAATGAACGGTAGTGTTCTTGCCAAAGCGCTAGGACCACCGTCAGTTTCCGTATCTAGAGGACTTGATGAAGCAGCAATAGGGGGATTGCGGCTCAAACTGTATCGCTGACCGTTGGGTGGTAGTGTGCCATAGACGTCGTGGTGATTGTGCATTGCCAACCCCCATTGTTTTTGGTTGTTGGTACACTGCATTCTTCTTGCGGCTTCGCGCCCTTGTTGAATGTCGATAATACTATTAAAATTCGTTTGTTGAAAATTTCCGTATATGTAAATTTCTTAGTAAAATTTACGTACATAAAAATAAGAGACCCGCGAATTTCCTTTAATCTATTACGGTTATTTTCAACGAGGGAGTTCGTCGGGTTTTTCTTTTTGGGTAACGAAAAGGATGGCGTTATGAGTAAAAGTTACGAAATAGAACAATTGCTTTTGCAACGGGCGGCGGAGCGATACAGTGATAATGATGTATCGGAAACCTTAGCGGACTACTTTGAGTTGCGGGGCGATGAGGGTGATATTCTCCTTATGCGTGGATTGGGCAGGCGGAATAGGCGGCGTGGTTTGACCGGCGCCGACAATGACAGGGTAGCCCGTAGG
>JAIRLW010000562.1 GCA_031259095.1 Planctomycetaceae bacterium
CTATTACCTTCAATTGCATAAGCAGCCAGAGTGAACGGAGCGCCGGCAAAACCAATCAGCGGTAATGAATCGTCAAGACCTTCACGAGTGTATCGAATGGTGTTCATCACAAATTCCAACGGTTCCACTGACTCCAGTTCACGCAATAAAGCAACGTCAGACGAATTTCGGATTGGATTGCCGATTTTTGGTCCTCCATCCGGTTCAAATTCGAGTTCCAACCCCATGGGTTCCAGAAGGAGCAGGATGTCCGAGAAAATGATTGCGGCATCAACCCCCAGACGTTGAACCGCCGTAAGCATCACTTCGGCGGCGAGTTCCGGTGTTTTACAGAGTTCCATAAACGAAACACGTTCACGGATTTCTCTATATTCCGGCATATACCGACCGGCTTGACGCATCAGCCAAACCGGTACCGATTCCGTTGTCTGACACCGCACCGCCCGCATCATCGGACTGTCGTCCCATTTTCTTTTTTTCATTGGAATTACCGTTAATTTCCGATCAGAAAAAATGTATCATTATGCCGAATTTTACAAAAATCTCCTAAAATCAGATGATAACTCTTTCATAAGGGAACTTCTAAAAACTTCGATTGAAATCGACCAAAATTGATTTTAGTCGATTTTAGTCGAATTTGGTCGATCAAAAAACGAGTTTTTAGAAGTTCCCATAATTTAATATGTTAAGAAATGCCAATATAGTAGAATTAGTTGCCAATTTGTCTATGACAAGTCATCTCATCTTACAACAAAATGGTATCTTGTCAACAACACAACAACCAATGTAAACTGTTGATTTTCCGGCTTTCACCTATGGTCGTCTACCTTTTGATGTGAATACCACAGAAATTCAACTTCATTTCACGCGGTAATGGTCGATATAACAAAAAAATGGTATCTATTCCGTCGTCTGTTTGCCTGAAAGGCAAGATTTTAAGTTTTTAACGATTAACGATTAACTAATGCCCTCAAAATTCTGCCTTTCAGGCAGAAACGAGAGGCGAAGACTTTCCGCAGGTCAAACCTGCGGTGATGAAAATAAAGCCTTTCAGGAAAAATAAAAATAGACTACTGAATCGTTACTAATTTTTAGCGATTCCCAATAATATTTAGTGTCAACACGCCCTAGCAGTACAAGGAATCGCATCAACAGCAATAATAGAAGCCCCCTACCTTTTCAGGGAATTTTTTTTGGATATAATACACTCTTCATTTCGTTTTTTTCCGGCAATATAACTGTTTGTTTTCCTTTGCTTCATTAAAAAAATATGTCCAAACCTCAACACACCAAAAAGAAAGCCAACCACGGTAAACGTCCCGCTAACTCCAAACTTCGTAAATCAAAACGTCAAAAAGTTAAAACCTGATTCGTTTGAAGACGCTTTGTTACATAATCTTTGTGTAACCAATCAGTTTCAGAAACAGAATCTCGTTCGGAGGTGCCATGCCGCGTCATGAATTAATTGTTGATCCTGCGTTGTATGACGAGAACAAGCCTATCGCTAATATCGAAGAAATTCGTCGCTTCAATACGCATCGGTTTGAAATGGAACAGCTCACAGGAATTCTTTATGAGAATTTCGCAGAAAAAACGGCTGTCGGTTATCTGGACACCTCAGAAAAAAGTTTCTGGGTACGCGGTCATATGCCGGATTTTCCGTTGATGCCGGGTGTGATTATGTGCGAATCGGCAGCACAGTTGACCAATTTTTTCGCCAATAAATACGAATTCATGCCCGGTTGTATGATCGGTCTCGGAGGTCTCGAATCAATTCGTTTTCGCGGTATCGTAAGACCCGGAGACCGTTTCATCGTGCAGGCAAAACTCGTTCGCTGTAAAAAAATTCTGATTGAAGCAGAATTTGTCGGTTTGGTTGGACGTCATCTTGTTTGCGAAGGAATTGTTAAGGGAGTTCCCATTGCCAATAAAGAAACTTAGACTATTAACGATTAGACTAAAAATCTCATGGCACGGCGGGCTGTTAAAACAATTAGCGAACATCTCGATCTGTCGCGCGTTCTCAAAAAACCGGAAGAACTGTCAACTTCTTGGACTTCGGGAACAATTTTTGATTGTCCGGCTCCGTTGGAACTTGAAATCGGTTCCGGTAAAGGACTCTTTCTAAGCCGTGTTGCCGATCAATTGCCCGAACACAATTTTCTCGGCGTTGAAATCAGCCCAAAATATGCACGCTTTGCCGCCGCACGACTCTGTAATCGTCAAAATCACAATGCGGTCATCGTTTGCGGCGACGCGGCGTCGATTTTGAAAGAACAAATTCCCAATAACTTTTTAGAAGCGGTTCACGTGTATTTTCCCGATCCATGGTGGAAACGAGCGCATCGTAAACGTCGGATTCTCCGGTTGGAAGTCCTCCAACTGATTGAGCAACGACTTCGACCAAACGGAATATTTCATTTTTGGACGGATGTTGAAGAATATTTCCTTTCAACCCTAAACCTTTTAACAACCGGCACTACTCTTCTCGGACCTTTTGACGTTCCCGAAAAAAACGCTGAACACGATTTAGATTACCAAACCCACTTTGAACGACGAACTCGTTTACACAACGAAAAAGTGTACCGAACATCATTCCAAAAACCTCAATAAGTAGTTGGATAGTTAATAGTTAATAGTGAATAGTTAATAGTGAATAATTAATAATTCGCATGATTCACTGTCCACTCTATCCACTATCCACTATCCACTATCCACTATTAACTATTAACTATTAACTATTAAATATCAACATGTTTCGGGATTGGTTTTTTAATTTGATTTATATTGTTATTTTGATTGTTCTTTCGCCGCTTCTGTTTTATCGTGCGTTGAAACAAGGAAAATACCAGTCTGGATTCAAGCAGAAATATTTGGGGCGTATTCCGCGCCGCCGTAAGGTCTTAGCGAAAACAGGTTCTGTTGATTCGCCGGAAATTAAAATCGTTTGGTTTCACGCGGTTAGTGTTGGCGAAGTTAATTTGCTCCGCCCGATTTTGAAATTGATTCAGGAATCCAAGAGCAATTGGCGTTGCGTCGTTTCGACAACATCTCGTACAGGAATGGAGTTGGCGTTGAAACTTTTCGGCGGCGAGTTGCCGGTATTTTATTGTCCACTGGATTTTAGTTGGGCGGTGGACAAGGCAATGCAACGGCTTCGACCGGATTTGTTGGTTCTTGCCGAGCAGGAACTTTGGCCCAACCTGATTCATGCCGCAAAACATTATGGAGCGAAAGTTGCGATTATCAATGGACGTCTTAGCGAAACCGGTTATAAACGCTATCTTTGGATTCGACGCCTTATTGCTCCGACATTCCGGCAAATTGATATGATTGCGGTTCAAAGTGAAACTTATGCGGGTTGGTTTCATCGGCTTGGGGCGTCGGCTAATTCGATTCGCGTTATTGGTTCCATGAAGTTCGACGGAGCCAAATCAGATCGCCATAATCCTGAAACTCAACATCTTAAATCGCTTGCCGGAATTTCGGACGATGATATTGTTTTTCTTGCCGGAAGCACACAATCACCGGAAGAAAAATATGCGATAGAATGTTACGAACATTTGAAAAC
>JAIRLW010000574.1 GCA_031259095.1 Planctomycetaceae bacterium
AATCAAGACTTTAGCATCAATTCCTATACCTGGGGAATAACGCCGTTTTGAGGAGTGAACGGGGACCGTGAACAGACACTTATATGTTTTCATAAGTCTTTTTGTAGTAAAGACTTACAACAACCCCGTGTCAGGTAGCCTACCCCGTTGGGGTAGGCTATTCAGTAAAAAATCCTATTGCCCTTTCGGGGCAATACTTTTTTAACCTCAAACAATAATTTCACTGATATATTACGTTTTTAGAAGTTCCCTTGATTTTTGTTAATTTTCTGCAAAAATAAAAAACTGGGTAATATATCAGTGGAATATTTGTATTTCCATTTTAACCCCGCTAGGGGTGTGAAGTGCATAACCGTAGGTACAGCACAGCGCAACCTACGAATCGGAAATTAGAAAATACCCTTCCTTTTTAAGCCTCGCAGGGGTGTGGTGAACATCAACCGAAGTAACGATTATCTCGCCCTTACAGGGTTTTGGAACGTAGAGACGCAATGCATTGCGTCTCTACGTTCCGGCGGTTGCGCTGCGTTTCACCGCCAGTTATGCACCTCTCGTCCCTGCGGGACTAAGAAAAAATAACCGATCACAGAAATTACGCTGATATATTACAAAACCGGTTATGTTTAACCGTATTGGTAGTTTATTTTTTTCATTTTCAACTTTTTGGAGATTCACTATGCCAGCATTTCCCGAAGTCAAAAAAACAGTTCAATTTGAAGGTGCCGAATCGAAAAATCCTTTGGCGTTCCGGTTTTACAATCCCGACGAAAAGATCGAAGGTAAAACGATGAAAGATCATCTCCGTTTCAGCGCAGCCTACTGGCACACCATGCGAGGATCAGGTTCCGATCCGTTTGGTCCCGGCACGATGTATCGTCCTTGGGAAGGTAAAGATACTGTTGCTAATGCTCAGAAACGGGTGAAAGTGTTTTTCGAATTTCTCGAAAAGCTTCAGATGCCGTTTTACGCTTTCCACGACCGCGATATTGCCCCCGAAGGCAGCTCACTCAAAGAAACAAACGATAATCTCGACGCGGTTGTTACCGTTTTTAAGGAAGAACAACAACGAACCGGCGTGAAATTGTTGTGGGGAACCGCCAACCTGTTTGCGAATCCGCGTTTTATGCACGGAGCCGCAACAAGTTGTAACGCCGACGCGTTCGCTTTTGCCGCCGCTCAAGTCAAAAAAGCGATTGAAATTACGAAAGAACTCGGCGGCAACGGTTACACTTTTTGGGGCGGACGTGAAGGTTATCAATGTATCTGGAACACCGACCTGAAACGTGAAACCGATCATCTGGCAAAATTTATGCACATGGCGGTTGACTATGCCAAAGCAATCGGGTTTAAGGGACAATTTTATTTTGAACCGAAACCAAAAGAACCAACAAAACATCAATATGATTTCGATTCGGCAGCGTGTATCAATTTTCTCCGCGCTTACGGACTTGAAAAACACGTCAAGATGAATATTGAAACGAATCACGCGACGTTGGCGGGACATTCGGTGGAACATGAATTGGAATACGCCGGAAGTCAGGGTTTTTTGGGGTCGGTTGACGCAAACACCGGCGACACGTTGCTCGGTTGGGACACCGACCAGTTTCCGACCAATGTCTATGAAACAACCAAAATGATGTTGGTTATTCTGAAGTACGGCGGTTTCAAAACAGGCGGTTTGAATTTCGACGCCAAAGTACGGCGCGAAAGTTTTGAACCCATTGATTTGTTCTACGCCCACATCGGAGGAATGGACGCATTGGCGTTAGGATTGAAGATTGCGTCGGAAATCCGTAAGAGCGGTGAAATAACGCAAATGGTCAAAGACCGTTATCGTTCGTGGGATATTGGAATCGGCGCGGAAATCGAGGCTGGAAAACACGACTTCAATTCGCTCGAAAAGTATATGCTCAAAAAAGGGAACGCCGATCCAAATAAATCAGGAAGACAAGAACTCTTCGAAAATATCGTCAACCGATACACCTTTAAGAGTTAATAGTGGATAGTTGATAGCGGAGTGTGTCGCATACGGATTATTGACTGTTGGGAATCTCCCAAAAATTTTATTCGATTTCGGTCGATCTCAGCCGACTGAAATCGAAATAAAATTATTTTTTAGAGATGCCCTTCACGATTCACTATTTTTGTAACTGCGCGGATATTCGATTTTCGAGGTCTTTTTGTTGGGGATTGGACTGGAAGGAACGCTGATAATCAGTAACCGCTCCTTGCCAATCGCCTTGCAGTTCTTTCAAATATCCCAACGCACGAAGTGCGCGATAATTGTTTGGATCTGTAACCAACACCGATTGCAACATTCTGACCGCCGAATCATGACATTCTTTCGCAACATCGTTCCAACTTCGTAACTGACAAATTTGCGCGTATTCCTGATAAAGCCGTGCCAATTCAATTTTTGGTTCCGACGAAGTAACATTGGTCTGATACCAATCAATCAGCAACTTGAAAGCCGCGTCAATGTTTAATGTTTCCATATAGAGAACCGCCAAACCACGATGGGCTTCGGTGTGATCGGGATTGTAAGTGAGTGCGAGTTGATAATTTCGGAGCGCCTGATCGTATTGCAATTGAGCGTCCGCCGATTGACCGGATTGCAGTGAAATTTTTCCCGATTGGTGATAGGTTGTTGCGAGATTGTAATAAGTATCGGCGTTGTTTGGTTCGGCTTTTAACGCGGCTTCAAAAGCAATTTTCGCTTCGTTGTACCGTGCTTGACCAAGATAACGCAACCCTTCCGAATTTTTATTGTACGACGTACAGCCAACACTGAAAATACCGAAAGTCAAAACCAAAATTAAAAAAAAATGTTGCCGTGCCATACGTGTTCAGCATAAAAGATAAGACAAACAAAATAAAATAAACCGCATTGCAAGGAGAATAACGATTTCCTCAATCAAAAGCAAGACCAAAACAAAACACGTAAAATTATTATTTCGTCCCTGAAGTCCCTCCTGTCCCTAAAAAGACAGTTAGAGGTCTTCAATTTCCAAACGTTGAAATTATGACAGAATTAACGATTGAAGTTTCAGATTTATCGTCAACGGATCATTTGGGTTGTCTTTTAGCGGAAACGTTGCCGGATGGTTCTGTTGTGGCGTTGATTGGAACACTTGGTTCCGGCAAAACCCGACTCGTTCAATCTGTTGCGTGCTGTTCGGGAATAGCACAAGGAATTGTATCGAGTCCGACTTTCGTCCTGCTCCACGAATACGACGGCAACCGACCGATTTATCATTTTGACACGTATCGGTTGACCAATGAGGAAGAATTTCGACAACTCAGTCCTGATGACTATTTTGAAGGAAACGGTATAACCTTTGTCGAATGGGCAGAT
>JAIRLW010000619.1 GCA_031259095.1 Planctomycetaceae bacterium
ATTTAATTATTTTCCTGTTGCCCTTTCAGGGCGTTGGGTTGGCGGGGGAAAATTAACCCTACCCCGTTGGGGTAGGCTATAATCCTGACGCCCCTTTCGGGGCTAATATAAAAAATAAAGATTCCACTGATATATTACTTAATTTTCTATTTTGAAATCAGAATAGAACAACGACATTTTTTACCGGACTTATTTTAGTTTTAGCAGGTGAAGACAATTATTTATTAATAATTAATTTATTGATTGTACTTCATCAATTTTGGAAAACCGATTCAACGAAAATAGGGTGAAACGATGGATGTTCAATTAGTTGTTGCCGGCGGAAGCAAGGCAGGGCAAGTTATACCAGTTACAGAACCAAAATTTATTATCGGTCGGGCAGATGATTGTCATCTCAAACCGCGAAGTGAATTGATCAGCCGATACCATTGTGCGGTGATTTCCGAAGATGGTTATGTCGCTATTCGGGATCTCGGCAGCAAAAACGGCGTTTATCTGAACGGTGAACGTGTTTCCATGGAACACGAACTCAAAAACGGCGATAAATTAAGTGTCGGACCGTTGGAGTTTTTTGTCCATTTGACCGTTGACGTTAAAGGACAAAAGAAACCGAAAGTCGAATCAATCAGCGACGCTGTTACGCGAACAGTCGAAATCCAATCCGCAACAACTCCGCCGGACGAAAAAGAAGCGGAAATTGCCGACTGGCTTTTGGCTTCCGGAGAAAGTGAACAGGATCAAGAGACGAAAACAATTGACGCTTCGGAATTACTGGCTCAGTTGCAAAGTCAAACTCCGGCAGAACCGGAAAAACCTAAAGAAGATTCCGGAAATATCAAAAAATCGGATACGCCGGTCAGTAGCCGCGACGCCGCCGCGAATTTACTCAAAAATTTCTTCAAAGGCGGACGTTAATGAGAACCCCAAAAAATTCGCTGATTGTTTCACATTTTTTGAGGATCATTATTTATGTCAAAAATCAAGGCGGTGTTTCGGCGAAACATCGCCTACCTCTTGAATAGGCAACCTTTTCGCCGAAGGGTTTTCACCCGCGGTTGCGTCGGCGACAGCCGACTTTGACCTTGTGCGCGGACAGCAATTGGCGGCGCCTGCCGTTTTGGAAAAGGTTGCTGTTCTTTTATGAATGCGGAAGTACCGGTGTTTCGACCGAATTGATAAGCGATTTGAATGTTTCAAGAACTCTAATCAGTTTCGAAGGCGCAACATTTTTCCAGCCGGCAAGTTTGTGATTCAAAATCGCAACCTTTAACATCTCAAACGATTCGGCAAGATCAGAAGGAAGATCAGAAAAATCCTTGAGTGTTGTTGCCAAAATCTCGCCGGTCGAAACATTGCAAGAATCGTCGCCGTTTTTGTTTTTTGATTTTTTCGATTCTTTTTTCTTTAGTTTTTCATCACTGACGTCAAACGGCGGCGCGTCTGAACCAAAACCTTCAATAATATCGGCGGCGCCAATTTCCGAAACTTTTGCTTCTGTCCGGTCTCTTTCCTGAACTCTTCTTTCCGCCGTGAACGTTTCATTACGGACAAAATCGTCTTCCTCAAGTTCTGCTGTGAAAATATCTTCATCGCGCGGTTTCAGCTCTTCAGGCGCACCAACCGCTTCCCAACGTTGAACACGCATTTGGGCAACCGACCAATGGTTTTGAACTGCTCCTTCGAGCCATAATTCCGCATCATTCCAATCCAACGCCGTTTGAAAATGGGACCAATACAAATTCGGATAATCTTTGGCTTTGCCGCCGAAATGTTCCGCAACACGGCGAAGACGTCCGACATGTTGCGAACTGACATTGCCAACCCGCCGCGCCCACGCCTCATCGGAATAGGCTCCGTGTGGGAGATTCGCGTCAATCATCGCTTGCCGCCAACGCAAAATCACCGTCCCTTTTTCCCAATTGGTTTGACTAATCAACGTGTTCCAATTACCAATATACGGATTCGATAACTCCTCAATAAACGGTGAATTGATTAACAGCGTTTCCTCTTCAGCAACCTCTGAAACGGAAACAGAATCGAAATCAGAATCAGCAACAGAAACTGAAACAGGTGCAGAAATAAGTTCAATCATTTTTTTATTCCTTTACTTTAAATAATGTTTGTGTGGTTAATAGTTATACTAACAAAAAAACCGAAACAATTTTTTCAAACTATTTTTAACTGAATTTTAAACAATGTTTTCAGGTTATTTCGGCTCATTGTTTTTTCATTATCCGGCGCTTCAGATTGTTGTCAATCGTTGTTTGACGGTTGTTTGCTATTTCAGAAAAAACAAGAGTCGAATATGCGGAATATACTTATTATGACGACGCATCACCAACACAGTAGTGTGGTTTGCTAATTGCACTTTCCTAAAATAACAAACTACTTTTTGAAATATTTTTTGTTTTTTATATTAGCCCCGATAGGGGCATCTGGATTATAGCCCGCCCCAACGGGGTGGGTTTAAGTTCCCCGCTAATCCAACGCCCTGAAAGGGCAACGGGAAAATGATTTTAAATGACAAACTGTTTATAATCCTGACGCCCTTTCAGGGCTTTGGTGTTGTGATAACTTGAACCTACCCCGTTGGGGTAGGCTATAATCCTATTGCCCT
>JAIRLW010000621.1 GCA_031259095.1 Planctomycetaceae bacterium
AACCTCACACAATAATTCCACTGATAGATTACGATTTTTCTAAAACTCTGTTGTGATTAAAAATTGAATAATCAGAGGTTTCCATTGGATATTTTATTTTCTTTCAAAAATTTCCCGCACGGAAATATTGTTTTCCGCTGCAAGGCGTTTTACGGATTCAAATTCGGGCGTTATTTTTTCGTGACCGTTTGGCAGGACAACTTTTTTAGCGTCCATTTTTCCCCATGTTGTTTCGATCCGGCAGGGTTCACGATACAAGACGGTGCGTTCCACAGGAAAACGGCGAACTCCAATCGTTGTTGTTTCCGTAAAAAGAATAGACTCGACCGTTTCAATTTGATTGCGGCGGCACAAAATGGAAATCGTTACACCCGGACGTTGTTTTTTCATTTGAATCGGCGTTGTCCAAACATCCAACGGCGAAACATTCCAAAGTTGCTCAATGCAATGTCCAATCAATTCACCGCTCGCATCGTCAATATTTGCTTCGATAACCCACGTTGTTTCTGTTCTCGGAAGATGCTTCTTATGCTTGGCGGACGTTTCATGCTGATACGGTAATTCATGTTGGTGCGGAGTTTTCTGTTCGACATGAGAATTGTTTGCAATTAAATCTTCATATTGATGTTCCGGCGCGGAAAGGGGACGAGCAGCGGAATGACTATGAACATTTTCGGTTTCCAATTGACCGATTAAAATTCGGAGGATATTTGCTTGTTGTTCCAAATTGCGTCCGCCGGCTCCGATACCAACCGATTGAATGGTCATCGCGGGCAACGAACCAAAACGACGGACAAAATATTTAAGTAACACCGCACCGGTTGGCGTGGTCAACTCAAAGGGAATGTCCGATGCGGCAATAGGAATATCGCGCAACAGTTCTGCGGTTGCCGGAGCGGGAATAGAACAAGTTCCGTGTGCAATTTTAATGGTTCCGCAACCGGTTGGAACCGGAGAGGCGTAAATCTCATCGACGTGAAGATAATCAAGTCCCGCCGCCGCCCCGACAATATCTGCAATAGAATCCGCCGCCCCAACTTCGTGAAAATGGATTTTTTCCACCTCAACACCATGAACTTTGGCTTCGGCTTCGGCAATCATTCGGAAAATATCGGACGCTTGTTTTTTATTGAGATCAGACAACCGGCTTTGTTCCATCATGAGCAGAATATCCGAAAGACGCCGATGAACATGTTCGTGAGGAGTGTGAACTTTCGCCAGTGTTGCCCGAAATTCTTTACGGCGAACCGGTTCTGTTTCGATTCGAACATTGCTAAGAACAGATTGAACCGCTTCGTTCAGGAAATCCAACGGAACACCCAAATCAAGGAGTGCGCCTAAGGTCATATCACCGCTGATACCTGAAAGACAGTCAAAATAAGCAATTCGCATTGATAAAAACTAAACTATTGAGAATCTCTAAAAATATCGTTTGCCAAAAGATTTTTCATAAAACGTTGTGGTTAAAAAACGAATTTTTAGAGGTTCTCTATTAATTAACATAAAATTAAGACGTTTTGTGTTTACAAACATAACCCGCTCAAATGGGAACCTCTAAAATACTATTTGCTAAAAACCAATTTTTTCGACCAATCGCTTCAACGAATTATTTCGATTTCAGTCGATTTCAATCGACCGAAATCGAAATAAAACTAATTTTTAGAGAATTTCCAAAAGAATTTTATTCTGAAAAAGCGGGCGGTTCGAATTTTGTGCCGGTCAACTCATATTTTTCCGTCTCATCGACAGTTGAATCCATTGATTCCTTAGTTGATTCGTTTGCGGTTGACGATTTTGATCGGTTGCGTCCTTTAGTTACATTTTTTGACAGGTCATTGAATTCATTCATTCCTTTTTTCAGTTCCATTAATCCTAACCCGATTTGCCGTGCCACTTCGGGAAGGTTCTTACCGAAAAATAAGACCCCTAAAACCAAAACCACCACAATTTGAAATGGTGTTGGCGTTAGAAACAGATAGCAATCCATCTCAAACCTCCGTTTTTTCACCGGATTTTGACGTTGCTTTTTCGTCTGCTGTCCGAACAGCATCGTCCAATTCGTCCTCAATTCCGGCAACACCTTTTTTGAACTCAACGACACTGCGTCCAAGTGAACGCATTACACTCGGAAGACGATTGCCAAAAAGCAAAAAAGCTATCGCCCCTAGAATAATATAGGTGAACGGGCTACTAGGTCCCAAGAAACCAAAAATCATATCATCAAACATTTTATCATCTCCTTTACCGAGTGAGTTTCGGTTATTGAAATTTTCAGTTTTACGACATTCCATTGCCTTATCTATTTTTCCTGAACACACCGTTTACTATTCTATCATTTCTTAAATCCCTGTCAAATGGTGAACTCGGACAATTTACCAAAATATAAATTTCCTGATTATTTCGCATTTTTGAGGGACAATTAGGGGAATTTTTAAAAACTTAATTTCTTCACAAACTAAAATTGATCGAATATCGATTAAAATCGATTTTGGTCGATTTCAGTCGAAGTTTTTAGAAGTTCCCTTATCCTTTCTTTTCGATTTTCGCCCATGAATCACGGAGTGAAACGGTACGGTTGAACACTAAATTGTCCGGTTTGGAATCGGCGGAATCAACACAAAAATAACCAATACGTTCAAATTGATAACGTTTATCCGGTGTTGCTTCCGCTAAGTCCGGTTCCAATCGGGCGTCCGAAATAATTTCCAGTGAATTTTTGTTTAGATATTCTTTGTAATCTGTTGGGTCTTGCGGATCGTCCGGGTTTTCTTTTGTGAACAACCGGTCATAAAGCCGAACATCCGCATTGACGGCATGTTCCGCGCTGACCCAATGAATCGTCCCTTGAACCTTGCGTCCATCTGCCGACGTCCCGCCGCGTGTTTCAGGATCATAATTGCAATGAACTTCCGTAACATTTCCGGCGGCATCTTTCACACAATCTGTACAGGTTACATAATAAGCGTAGCGTAAACGGACTTCCTGACCCGGTGTGAGACGGAAATATTTTTTCGGAGCATGTTCCATGAAATCATCGCGTTCAATGTACAACGTTTTGGAAAACGGAACCAATCGTGTGCCGTCTGCTTCGTTTTCGGGATTGTTTACCGCTTCAAGTTGTTCTGTTTTTCCTTCGGGATAATTATTGATGACAAGTTTAATCGGACGCAAAACGCCCATTCGCCGTAACGCCCGTTTGTTGAGGTCTTCCCGAATGGCGTTTTCGAGTTTAACAACATCAATCATACTGTTCATTTTGGCAACTCCAATTTCACGGCAAAACGCCCGAACCGCTTCCGGCGTGTAACCGCGGCGGCGAAAACCGCAAATCGTAGGCATTCGCGGATCACTCCAACCAACAACCAATTTTTCTTTAACGAGTTCCAGTAATTTTCGTTTACTCATTACCGTGTAAGTTAGATTTAATCGTGCAAATTCATATTGATGCGGACGCCAGATGTTGTCGAGATTATCGAGAAACCAATCGTACAATAAACGATGATGTTCAAATTCCAGCGTACAAATTGAATGCGTGATTTTTTCGATGGAATCTTCGAGACCATGCGCCCAATCGTACATTGGATAAATAATCCATTTTGATCCGGTACGGTGATGTTCCGCGTTCACAACACGATACATTACCGGATCACGCATATTAAAATTCGGCGACGCTAAATCAATTTTGGCACGAAGAGTTCGTTCTCCTTCGTCAAACTCTCCGGCACGCATTTTCCGAAACAGTTCGAGATTTTTTTCCGGCGTAAATTCACGACCGGCACTTGGAGTCATTGGTTTATCCGGTGTTCCGCGATTATCACGCATTTCGTCCGGTGTTTGATCGCAAACGTAGGCTTTGCCTTTTTTGATCAGTTCTTCCGCCCAAGCGTACATCTGTTCAAAATAATCGGAAGCGTAACGAATACGTCCGGTCAAATCTTCACCGGTAATCCATTGAACGTCTTCGATAATAGATTCGACATATTCTGTTTCTTCTTTGGAAGGATTGGTGTCGTCAAAGCGAAGCGTAAAATCACCGCCATATTTCTTTGCCAAACCAAAGTTCAGGCAAATACTTTTAGCGTGTCCGATATGCAGATAACCGTTAGGTTCCGGCGGAAAACGTGTTGCGA
>JAIRLW010000624.1 GCA_031259095.1 Planctomycetaceae bacterium
CTTCTTGAAACTACAGAACCATTTGTTCGTAATATTTTAAATTAAAACTATTACAGTATCGAAAAATCTTTAACTTGTTCGTTTTTCACAACAAAAATTACTGTTTGACAGGAATGCCGGCAAACACGGATTGCGGCGGCGGACGGATTATATTTGCCGGAATTAGTGTAACGAAGAATCAATGTTCCGGCAAGTTCAATAGATTCCTGAATCTCTTCACCAATCAGCAACGCAGTAGGACCTTGAAAAGATTCAGGAATTAACAGAATCGATGATCGAGCGTCGGGTAGAGCGAACAATTCTTCCAAGCGTTTACAATGATTTTCGTTTCGGGCAACAACCATTTTCACCTTTGGTGAAATACGGAGTTGCCGACCGGCATTCAATATTTCGGCGTCCCAGTTGGTCGGATGCGGTTCATGTTTGAACAGGTCGAAAACTTTCGGCGCGTAAGACTTTTCGCAAAGAGAACAACCAGTTGACGTCGGCGGAATTTTTTTGATTCCCAACCGATGCGCCAACGCAATAGCCCGACCGCGTCCGCGTCCAGTGTAACTGTACAATTTTTTCCGGTCAAGTAATCCTTGTAATTCCGGTTGTGTCGGAGTCATCGCTCCGGCAGAAAGCGGACGCACTAAATAACCGTCAAGTCCTGATTCCCGTTGAATAAGATAAAGTTGATGCAACATTTGGTTGTTCGGACGTTGTCCAACCACATCGCCAGCCGCAACAAAATCGGCTCCGCGTTGTTCCATCTGTCCTTTGGCAACACAACACATTTCGATACGGCAATCAATACACGGATTCGCCGCTTTACCATAACCAAAACGCGGATGAGCAATCAATTCAATATATTTGTTATCGGTTCGGTAAACAATGAGTTCGATTCCAAGAGATTCCGCCGCTTTTCGGGCTGATTCGGAATGGTCATAAAACGGAGTTACAAAATTCAATCCAATCGCTTCAATTCCTTGTTCTTGAAGAATCCGTGTTGCCAATAAACTGTCCAACCCGCCGGAAAAAAGAACTATCGTTTTCATTGTGTTTGCCTTATCACTTCAGAATAGTAAAGAGTATCGAATCAGTAACGGTCTATGTTAATTTTCGTATCATGAAATTTTCAAATTAAGATTTTCTAATATTATAATGATTTCCATTGTTTGGGTCAATCGGTCAAGAATCAACGGTACAACACACCGAGCCATCGTCAATTCCATGCGAACACACGGCAATGACGAAACGTTGTACTGAGTTATTGAATAGAGTTATTGAATAGATCGAAATAGACCGTTACCACTTGCAAAATCCGTTTTTTAGGAGTAGAATATCGCACAAAATAGTTACACCAAACGTAAAACACAAAAACTTTACCAATGAACATGATATTACGAATTATTTTAATTATTGCGTTTTTTTTAATATCGGCATGTTCCAACGCTCAGGAAACAGAGTTAAATCTTGAGGGTCTTGATACGATTACTAAAAATACGACTAATGAAACTAATGAAGAAGTTACCGCGACCGGTTCGGCTTCGGCAATCCCGCAGCAGCCTGTTTCGGCAGTGTCTTCCGAGATTCCGCCGTCTGAAACATCGTCGAAAAAACGTCAACATTCGTTTTGGACTTTGATTGCCGCTAGCGGTTTGATTGGTTACACAATTATTTTGTTATCGTTGTTTGCGGTTGCCCTGATCATCGAATACGCATTGACCATTCGTTCCAAAATGCTGATGCCGCCCGGTTTTGCCGAGGAGGTTGTCCAACTTCTTTCGCAAGGGCAATGGGCAACGTCTGTACAGAAATGTCAAACCGATATAAGCCCGCTTGCGCAAATTCTTTATGCCGGTATGAAAGAATACGAATTGGGTTGGGGCGCAATCGAAAAAGCCGTCGAAGAAATGACTGCCGAACAAGCATCACGACTGTATCGGAAAATTGAATATCTGAACGTTATCGGCAATATCGCTCCAATGCTTGGATTACTTGGAACGGTTGTCGGAATGGTGACTGCGTTTCAGCAACTCGCCGAATCCGAAGGTTACGCCAGAGCCGCCGACCTTGCCGGAGGAATTTATCTCGCCCTCGTAACAACGGTCGAAGGATTACTTGTTGCCATTCCATGCTTAGCATTGTATTCGTTTTTCAGCAATAGAATCGCGGCGTTGATTGCCGAAACTGCTTTTGTTGCGGAACAAGTCTTGTCGCCGATTAAAAAGAGTTTTGCCCGAAAAAATAAGTAACTGTTTCTATGGAATCATTAAACACAAGCCTGCAAACATTCCCATGAAAACGCCGGATTATTTAAAACCGAAAAGTTTTTCGTTGAATCTTACGCCGATGATTGATGTTGTCTTTTTGCTCATCATATTTTTTATTGTCTCAAGTAATCTGATTCAGCAGGATATTTCTGTACCGGTTGATCTTCCTGAAGCCGAAACCGCTAAAGTAACCGGCGAACCGGAAACACGCAAAATGACGATCAATATTCCGCAATCGGGAACAATTCTGGTTGGAACACAATTAGTTGATCGAAATCAGTTACGCGAACTTCTGATTCAGCAACGACAAATGGGCGGTGAAAAAATGGAACTTCGTATTCGTACCAATAAAAGCGTTCCTTTTGGCGAAATCGCACCGATTCTTGTTTTTGCTGCCGACTGCGGTATCTGGAATGTTTCGTTTGCCGTGACAGAAAAACATTCGTCCGTCCGCCAATAACGGAAATAACCGCCGAAAAAGAGTAAGAGCAACTTCTAAAAACCAGTAAAAGGGAAATTCGACTGAAATCGACCCAAATCGATTTTAGTCGATTTCGGTCGATTTCGGTTGATCAAAAAACAAGTTTTTGGAAGTTGCCCAATGATTATTACAACATCTCCAACAGGCAATGCCGCAATTCCATGACGGAAAATAAAATTTTATCCGGTTTAGCGGTTTGTAATTTTTCCGGTTCCGCAGTACTTGCCCACGCCGCACTGAAAATCGGCATCGACACGCTGCGGGTAGCATGAATATCGCTGAGAGCATCGCCGATATACACGGCGTCTTGCGGCTGTAGATGGAATTTCTCTAAGATGTTACACAATCCTTCCGGCTTGTTCGGACGATACGGCGAACCGGCTTCAACCGCATCGAAAACATGTTCCAGACCGAACATTTCCAACGTAATCTGTAATGATTTCCATCCCTTGCCCGTAACAAGTGCAAGATAAATCTTTCTGATTTTCAACTCATCGAATATTTCCCGAATACCGTCAAACGGTTGCGGACACAACGAGCGGTGTAACAGACGATACTGTTCCAGAAAACGTTTGACGCATTCTTCGGCGTGATCGGGAACCAGTGTTTTCATCGTTCCTTCTTCCGAAGGTCCGAAGGCCGCCAGTATTTCTGCATCAGTTAGCGGATGTTTCAAAAACGGTTCCGCAGCACGGCGGAACGACTCAATACAAAGCGGAAGCGTATCCGCAATCGTTCCATCCATGTCAAAAATCACACATTTTAACGGTCGCATAATAAATCACCTTTTGTCTAAACACAAATTGGTCTTAAAGATTATTTGTCCCATTAGTCCCTATCGTCCCTCCTGTCCCTAAAATGTTCAGGTGAGACAAAAGAGACAAATAGAAAACAATCAGTCCGGTAATTTTTTCAGGAAAATATTTTTGAATGCCGGAATACTTTTAGGATCATGTTGTTGAAGGGCGATGTAACCTTTTTGGCTAATCCGTTTGTTCTGTTCCGTAATTTTTTCATTTTGCGAAACACCGCCTTTTTCCATCGGATCAACATAGATATACAATAATTTACTGTTGACGCGGACTTCAAGCGTATTACCTTTGAGAATGAGATGATAATTGAACCATTCATTATCGTTGTGCGGAGCGTTGAATATTTTGATAATATTGTACAAACTGCCGGTTTTAACCGGATCGCCGTGTGAAGAATTAACCTGAAGTTCAAAACCGGTTACGGGCCACGATTCCTCTTGCCATTGTGATTTGACGTACACGCCGGAGTTTCCGCCTGCGCTGATTTTGACGTCCATTTTGACTTCAAAATTTTTGAGTTCTTCCATGTAGTAAAGATGGTTACGATTACCTTTACCGACAATCGTTCCGTCTTTAACTTCAAAACCTTCATATTTTTCATTCGATTTCCAACCGTCAAGATTTTTTCCGTTGAAAATTTTGACCCAACCATCTTCCTGCGCCCGAACAACTGAAATGGTTAAAACCAACGCAACAACAGTCAACAAAATAGTGGAGGTACGTTTCATAAAACGATCCTTTCTGAGTAAGGAGGTGAAATAATCGAGATTGTTACAGCAACAATCGCTAAGTTTCATTGAAAATATAGCAGATAAATCGCGGCGTTCAAGTAATGACGTTCTTGTTCGAGTTTATTTTATTCGATTTCAGCCGATTTATTGTAACCGTCCTTGGGTGATATTGAGGAAAAGGTCTTCCAAATGGGCTTTATGTTGACGAAATTCCGCGATTTGTACGCCTTTAGCGATCAGCGACGCCAATAAGACGCTGTCGTCGTCGGAGGTTAGTAACGCGGCAACTTCATCACCGGTAATTTGTGCCGTTTCGACCACCGGTTCTTCGAGCACCAATTTCAATAATGTTTCCAGATCATAATTTTTTGCCCGAATCATGGTCATTGGTCTCATGTCCATTGATTCGATAATATGTTCGATTTTTCCGGCGCGAAGTAGTTGCCCGCGTTCGATGAACGCCGCGCCATCGCAGATTTCGCCAAGTTCACTGAGAATATGAGAACTGATCAGAATTGCTTTTCCTTGTTCGCGCAACGCTTTTAAGAGTTCTCGGAGTTCGATTCGCGCTCGCGGATCCAATCCTGCCGCCGGTTCGTCGAGAACGAGAACCATCGGTTCATGAACAATCGCCCGCGCCAAACTAACCCGTTGTTTCATTCCTTTTGATATTTGGGCAATTGTTTTATCCTTAAATTCGGTTAATCCGGTGAATTCTTCAATATTCCGAACAATGGCATCCCGTTTCGGGTTCCGCAACCCGTAAGCGCGGGCGAAAAAATCGAGATATTCGTGAACCGTAATATCCTTATGAGCCGGTAAGGAATCCGGCATATACCCTACCATTTTCCGTACTTGATCAGGATATTGCACCACACTGATTCCATCGACAAAAATATCGCCGGAAGTTGGATCGTCTAGTGTGGCGAGGATACGCATAGCGGTTGTTTTTCCGGCTCCGTTCGGACCGACAAATCCATAAATCTGACCGCCGCAAAACGAAAACGAAATATCATCAACGGCTTTGGTATTCGGAAAATACCGCTTTAATTGCGCTATGTTGACTTCCATAAAAAACAGTTGTTGGTGAAAAAGTAAAAGGTAACTTCTAAAAATTTGGTAATCTATCAGTGGAATCTTTGTATCTCCATCTTTTCCCCATTTTCCGCGAAATATTGCGTATTCTGCGTTCAAGTTAAACGCAAAATATGCTGAATAGCGCAAAACACACAGAATATGAAGGAAAAACTACGGAATCGTTAAAAAATAAAATAGTCCGCTGATAGATTACAAATTCTCCCCGTTGTAAAATTTTTGATAAAACAAAATTCATACATCGAACAAAGCAGATGTAATGTTCCTAAAAATTATGCCCAATTCTGAAAATCTCAGCGTAAAATTAGTTAATTCTAGGTTAGAATTAGTTAATTCCAGGTTAGAATTAGTTAATTCTATGGGTCAATTTCCAAGTTCGGGGTCTATTTTACCGAAAAGAGATTCGCAATTCCAGAGGTTGGAACAAAAAATAAGGAATTTGGCGTCACTGTTTACCTCTTGATTTGTATGCTGTGATTGCTTAGAATAATTTGATTGTTTAGTTCATTCTCAATTTCCTAACCCGGAGAATTTAATTATGGCAAAAGTTTACGAAGTTTATGTATGTGAGTTATGCGGCAATATCGTTGAAGTTCTCGATGGAGCCGATGGCGATTTAGTTTGTTGCGGACAGGAAATGACTCTACAAACAGCCAATACGGTTGATGCCGCAAAAGAAAAACATGTTCCTGTGGTCACGGTGAACGGCAATACCGTCACCGTTCAGGTTGGCAGTACGTTACATCCGATGGAAGAAAAACATCACATCGCCTGGATTGAACTCCGGCAAGGGAACAAATTACAGAGAGTTCAACTCCAACCGGGAGAAGAACCAAAAGCCGTTTTTAACATCGAAAACGGCGTTCCCGTCATTGTCCGTGAATACTGTAATTTACACGGACTTTGGCAAGCATGACCATTAGGAGAGTGGAGAGTGGAAAGTTGATAGTGGAGAGTATCGCAAGCGTTATTCCGACAGCGGCAATTAAACGACCGCTTGCGATACTCTCCGCTCTCCGCTAAAAATTCTGTATTTTATGCGTTTCTTGATC
>JAIRLW010000639.1 GCA_031259095.1 Planctomycetaceae bacterium
GCGGCAAATCCAAGCCGATGTGTTTGGACAACACGTTGTTACCGTCAACTCCGAAGAAGGTCCTGCTTTAGGGGTTGCCTTGCTTGCCGCAGTCGGTGCCGGAGCGTTCAAAAATATTCAGGAAGCCTGCAAAGCAGTAATCAAAGTTGTTAAGAAAACGAAACCAAATCTCAAAACAAAAAAAGTCTATGATAAATCCATGCCGGTCTATCAAAATTTGTACCTGTCACTCAAAGAAGATTTCAAAAAACTGTAAAACTTATTTTGTAATTATTCAGTAGTGATTTTATTGTTTATTGTCAGGCATAATTATTTGGTATTATTTCGATAAAATTTTCGTTTTTCGCTCTTAACCCCGCTAGGGGTGAGAAGTGCATAACCGGCGGTAAAGCGAAGCGCAACCGCCGGATCAAGAACTCCCCCATTTCCAAAGCCCTGCAAGGGCGAGATGATCAACCAAAACAATCATCATCTCGCCCCGTGCGGGACTTAAAAAGGAGGGGATATTTCGATCAGTAGGTTGCGCTTCGCTCCGCCTACGGTTATGCACATCACACCCCTAACGGGATTAAGAGGAAAAAATAAAATTCTACTGAATAGATACAATTTTTTAGTGATAATTAGCGGACAAAATGAATTATCAAAAATTCTATTCCATATTCAGCGGGGTATCACAAACACCTTGTAATTTTTTCAACGCATCTTTTAATGTTTCCTTGTTCTTGTCTATTTCTATGTCTATTGTTCTGCGGATAGTTTTGTGTGTTTCGTTTTCACTCATTATTTTGTCTTCATTGCGGTTTACTTCCCTTCCGATCTCAATTTTTACCTCTGCCTTGGCAAAACGCTTTAATGCTTCGGCGTAATCGTTAACCAATTCTTTTGGTAACACCGCTTGGGCGTCATCATTTGTTAGCCAAAAGAAAATTTTCTTCGATAATTCCACATCTGCCGGAGTAAACCATTGCGGGTTATATTTTTTGACCATTTCCCAACGTTGTTCGTCTTCTTGCCCGAAAATTAGACCCTTCGCAAAACGTATCCATGGATCATTCCCTTGGGACTCACAAGCACGCTGACACCGACAAATATTGATTACAGCATCTATTATTTTACGGGCTTGTTCTAATGAAATTTGCCGATGCAAGAACACTCTCTCCACCTCGTCATTTTGATTACGGATATTCATAAACGGATTGAATGGTCTGTTCGAGTTCGAGTAAAGCGTGATAACTTTATCGCGTAATTCATTATTCCGAAGAAAATCGTCCAACTCCTTCATCGGTGGTTGAGCAGGGCGGACTTCCAATACCTCACTCAACACCTGCAACTTTTGTTCTAATGTTGTTACTGTCGGTCTTTGCCGAATATCGGGATTTACCGGACTATAGGTAATCGGTATGTTTCCGAGTCGTTGGTCAAGATACTGTTCCAATTCCTTCGCCGTTTGGTTTGGCATCTTGTTGAGCGTCCATTGTTCCAAAAGTTCAATTCGAGGGTCAACCGGCTGTGGAATTAATTCGCTTAATTGTGGCAGATAACGATTGCCCCGCAACTGTGCGACAGTGTATTGACAAACAACGGACAGTATGAGAATAATTATCAACGATAAAAATTTATGCCGCATAATCCAATTTCCTTTTTGTTCTTGGGGATTCGGTTTAATATTTTTCAAAAGCGGTTCAAACTCTTTTTGCCAATCGGCAAGTTCAGGACATACAACGCTTAAATTGTCTGCGCCGGTTTTATTCCAATCAATTTTTTCGGTAACGATTTCGGCAAGTTCGTCCTGATGCGATTTCAAACGCTCAGTAAGTTGACCGGCTAAATGAGATATATCGCAATACGGAACGGCAAGAACAAGAATTTCCTTACCGAAACGATTGGTATCGACCTGTTTCACTTCCCGATAAACTCCGACAAAATCCTTACCGTCTTTATCATTTCGGACGTTATCAATATAGGTCTGCAACGAAATATCACTAGGAATATCGCAATCGTCAGGAACAAGAAAACGGTGATTGTATTTTCCTGCCCGCGGCGTTTCCGCAAATAAATAAAATTTGCGTTCACTTATCATTTTCTACCTCCTCCATTCAGATAAAGACGGTTCTTCGGGAAAACCTTTGCCGGTAATTGTACGGGTGCGGGAGGCGGTGTATGTTTTCCACGGTATAAGGGCGTCTGGATTTAACCTTTGACCGTTCGCCAAAACGCCAACGCCACCCTTCAATTCAGATAAAGTAACTCTTTTCTCTCCAGTGATATGAATCTTAATTGATAGACCTAAAATTGTACTACGATTATCTGAATCAACAGTTTCATCAACTTTTACGGTAACCGTATCACCTAAACGACCGGATACTGTTTGTCGGTTATTGCCGTTTTCATCGAAACATTCAATCGTTAAAATGCTATCATTTTGGGCAAGGTATTGTTTATAACGCCGCACTGCATCACGCATTGTTTTGAGCGGTGCTTGATTCAGATAATTATCACACGCGGTTGCGGTTCTGTTTGTGAGCACGGCAGCATATAAACTTCTATCCCAACGCTCTTCGATTTCTGTTATTTTTCTGTTGAGGTTTCGCAACGTCGTATCCGCACTGTCAGCGCCGGCATTGCTTAATTGCTGGACAGCGTTTTTAATCTGTTCCACCTCGCTAATTGCTCCGCTGTAATCGCTGCCTTTTTCTCTGATTTTTTCGTCAGTGCGGGATTCTACGTTTGCCAAAATCTCACGGCAAAGTGCTTTCCATTTCTCGTGTTTTTGTGAAATACCGGCAAGGTTCTGTAATGCGGCTGCTATGTTTCCGCTGTTGAAGGTCTCCCGGATTTGTGAAGCAAAATCGTCCCACGCAATTTCAATTAATTTGTTGTTCGCTTCGGCAAGAATTTGTTCCCGCTGTTTCTTTTGTCCATCTTTGACATAATTCGAATATTGGAAAAAGTTTGGAACGTTTGCCGTATTGATAACTTTCTGAACATCAGATTTACGGTTACTTGCTTTTGCTGTTGCCCAAAGTTGCGATAAATTGTCAAGCGGCGCTTGATTACCGGATACAAGGCGGGCTTCATTATTAGCGTTTAACCAATCCTGCATTTCCGCCGCATATTGACCTTGTGGATATTTTTCAAGATAACGATTTAATACTGTAATTTTTTCATCTTGCGGTTCAAGCGGAGCGGTGCAGAAATTATTATAAGCAACTTCCTCGCAAACATATTTGATTTTATCGAGCAACACTTTTGCTTTGTCCTTAGAAAAATGCATCGGAGTGAACGGAAAATAGGAACCTTTGCAATAGTCAGTTAGTTTTTTTTCGCAACGTATCAAAACCGCTTCGTCCGTTTTATGCTTAATTGCAAGTTCCGCAGAACTCAGCATACGGCTGTTGAGTGTTGCAACAAAAGCAAACCACAAGATATAGCAAACACAAAAAAGTGAGATGGAACGGCTTATGATGTTCCGGATTGTTTGACAGTGGAACATTTTCGCGGCAGTAATTTTTTCCGTTTGACTTTCCGGTAAGCGGTTAATAAGTTTAGCGGACAGTTGGAGCGATTCATCAACAGGTTTGAAAAAGGTTGTGAATCGTGCGAGTTTTAATTTTTGTAATATTTTATCGGCAAACTTTCCTGTCGGCAAAACGAGCGGGAGAATTCCTTTCGGTAAATTCGTTGCGAGGGTTTCAATCCGTTGTCTGTCCATTTCGTTGATTTGCCGAATCAGAAAGCGGAACGGATAAGTCAAACCGTACGATTGAAGCGGATTCAATTTAACCGGAAAATCCCTGTCACAATGTCCTAACGCACTAATCGGAAAGCAACGGAAATACTCTTTACCGATACTGTTTTGCAAAGCGTCAAGAATATTCCGATACGATTCGTGTTCGCTGAAAAATTGAACAAGCGTTGCGTCTTCTGCATTTTCAGAATTTTGCGGAATATCTGATTGTCTGTCCCATTTTGTTAAAACGAGAACTACCGGAGTTTTTCTTTCACTTGTTTGTGTTGCCTGTAAAGCGGAAAACGATTGAATGATATGATTGATTTCGCTGGGGATTTCGCTTTTTGTTTCGCCTTTTTTCGGAGCAACAGCAAGAACAATAATTCCGTCCAAATCCCGCATTTTATTGCGGATACGGTTGATCATTTCGTCTTCATTGCCGAGAAGTTGCGGATTTAATAATTCGCCGGAATAATCATGAATCTCAAAATACGCTTCACCAATTTCCGCATCAGTGTAAGAATACCGATAACGCGGTACAACATCTAAAGCGTTTGGAGTCGGTTCGGGCAACTTGCCGTTTGACAGAGAATTTGTGTATTTCGTAAGATTGGCACTGCCGATTTTTGTATCTTCGAAGTCGGAACTTTCTGCCGGCAGAAAAGTGAGCGTTGCGCCTTCAATTGCGGGGCGGCGTTCCATTCCCATTGCAGTAAGAATACACGTCTTGCCCGAACCGGAAAGACCAAATAATGCAAATTTGTAAAGTTTTTTGTCAAGGTTTTTCATAGTATTTTTTTCACGGATTAGATTTGTTACGAATTTTATTTGTTGCGGGTTTGGGTTTTACTGTTTAGTTTGTTACGGTTTGGGTTTGCGGAATAAAAACGCAAATGGTTTGAACATAAAATATCTTGTGAACGGCAACACTAAACATACGCCGAAGAGGATCACAATACCGCCGAAAAACGCCGTCCAACTTGTTAAGAAATTGCCGACAGTTCGTTTTACTGCTTTCGCCGATTCCGTTCCGACTTTCTCCATTGCTTGTTCAATACCTTTTGACACACCGCTAATCGCAGTTGCTGCAACATCGCCTGCTGCTTGGGTCAAACGCTTTATTCCTTCTTCGGTTAAATTGCCGACGGTATCCATAAATCCTTGCGGGTCAAGCAGATACCACGCCAATGCTCCGCCTGTCAACCATTTACCCCAATGCGGTGTAATATATTTCATCCAGAAATTATTTGCCGCATCGCCGTATTTTGTGAACAGTTTGCCAAAGTCTTCGAGTTGCACAGCCCGCATACCTTGCGGACTGATAATTTTTCCTCCGTGCAATGCAGCATCAAAACGCATTGCTGCTTTCGCCGCTTCATCACCATACATTCCGGCAGCGGCAACCGTTTCCGCTCCGCCGCGTTCCAAAAACTTTGCTCGTTGTAACATATCCGGTAAATTCTTTTCACAGGTTTTTGCCCCATTACCGAGAACAAGCAAATACTGTTGCGAAGGCTTATCAAGTTCATCGGCAAAACGGACTAAACTTGGGTCAATGCTGTATAATTCCGTCTTAACGGCATTTTTTAACACAGCCGAATCAGCGGATTTTACAATTCGTCCCGCAGCATTTTCCAATGCTTCACGGCTTGCTTTATTGCGGGACATTGCCTTGACAAGTTCGTCCGCATTGTGAACCGGAACATCATCGGCAACTCTCGCCGCTCTACGGACAACTTTCGAGAAGTTGATAGCATTTGCCGATTGTACGGCAAAAATCAAAATCAATAACGTTGTGATTAAGTGTTTCATTGTTGTTTTTTCTCCATTGTTGTTGCCGCTTTGTCGAGTTGTCCCGTTGCGGCAGATAACCATAATGCCGACTGATACTCTTCATAAGAAATATCTTTTCGCTTTCTGACATTATTTTTGTCGGTATATTCCAAATAAAATTCTTGTCCTTTCTCTATCATCTTATCCGCTGCAATATTTTCAGCGGTCATTCGGGCATAGACTTTTGGAATACCGATAAAACCTTCGTGCGCGCCGAGTGTTCCTAATGCGGCGAGATTTAATACTACCTTTCTATCCGAGCGCATAAATATTCGTGCATCAAGTCCGGTGTATTTCTTAAACTTGTCGGTACCAATTCCGAACATTCGGGCTTTGTCAAATGTTGTGCGGACTAACGGCGAAGCGTCAAGTTTCAACAGGTTTGTTCCTCCTTTTACTAATGTTCGTTCTGCAACTTGTCCGAACAATTTTGAAGTACCGCTTTGGGCTATTTTCTTTCCGCCAAGTACGAGTTCTTTTTCCGCCATTCGTTTTCCCGCTAATTCGGCTGCACGAAATCCGGCTTTGCGGATCGGTACTTCAACAGCTTGCTTGGCAGCGGTTCGAAGGGCTGTTCCTGACAGTGATGCGCCGGCAGTCGGAATTATTAACGCCAACTCCACAACACCGAATGCCCCGTCTATTGCCGCACTTGTAACGTCAATGACACTAACATCTTGCCCGTTGATTTTCTTGCGTGTAACATTATAGACAGCGTATCCCGGAACGTAAATTCCAACTCCTTCGTAAGGATGTAAATCGTCATTCAAGGCAGAATCGCTTAACCGGTCATAGTATTGCAAAACTCTTACTCCGTTGGAATTGTCAAATACTTTCCGCAAAATTGTTTCCTTATCCGCTTCACTTATATTGCGGGAAAGCAAATGAACGAGTTCTTTTTCGTTGCGGAACCGGTCAAGAGCATACAAGACAATATTATTACGGTTAAGCATTGCGTTCACGGCGTAATCCATAACAATAGGTTCTTTTTCCATGAATGGTATCAACTCGTTAACTGCTTCCGTTCCACATCTTTTCAATAATTGTTCGCTTTCCCGTCTCTTCAATAACTTGAATATAGCCGGTGTTTTCAAAAGAGATCGTTCACTATCTCTGTTCGATTCGGCAACCCGTTTTATTACCGGAAAATAGGAATCAAGAAAATGTATGCGGACATCGTCATCACGGTCAAGTATTTCACGCAATTCGTTTGC
>JAIRLW010000643.1 GCA_031259095.1 Planctomycetaceae bacterium
CGATAACCGGCGACGTCCCTGTGTTCGGACGGCAGCAGAGATACGCCTAACCCCTTTTCCCTAACACCTAATTCCTGTATAATTTGGAAATTATTTATATTTTATTATTTTTTCTTTTCCTGCTTCGATGTCTTCATCAGATTATTCATTCGACGACATGGTTCAACGCACTCTCACTGTCGGCGTTTTGACCCAGTTACAGGTGAACGATATTTGGGCGGAAATGGGCGTTAAGTCTCCGACGGCCCCTCAGTTTTTGCAAACAGCATTGCGGCGCGGTCTTTTAACCAATTATCAGGTTGACCGTTTGATAAGCGGTGAATCATTTGGATTCTTTTTCGGTCCCTATAAAGTGTTGTATATGGTTGGAGCGGGAACTTTTGCCCGTGTGTTTCGCGCGGTTCATCGTGAAACCGAACAAGTGGTTGCGGTTAAAGTTTTACGCGCCCGGTTCAGCGATAACGAAGCGTTCATCAATCACTTCATGACCGAAGCAAAAATTGTTTCTGAATTAATTCATCCGAATATTGTTCCGGTTTACGGCGCCGATTCAAGCGGTTTTCTCCATTACATGGCAATGGAATTTGTCGAAGGTCAAACACTTCGGGAATTTCTCAAGATACGGAAAAAAGTCGAAGCCCGAACGGTCGCACAAATCGGAATTGATATTTGCAGCGGTCTCGATTACGCTTTGCGTACCAAAAAATTGCCGCACCGCGATCTGAAATTAAGCAACGTCCTCCTCTCTTTCAGCGGTCAAGCAAAAATTGTCGATTTCGGATTGGCGTCTATCGCCCAAGAAAAAATCGGCGCAGAAATTCCGTTTTTGAAAAATCAACAGTCCATTGATTATATCGCGTTGGAAAAGGCTTCAAATACTTCAAAAATGGATATGCGAAGCGATTTGTATTTTCTCGGCTGTATTTTGTATCAACTTCTAAGCGGACAATCGCCGTTTATCGAAACAAAAGACCGCTCCAAACGTATGGACAGAAACCGATTCTTCAACGTTAAACCAATTCAACAAATTGAACAAGGAATTCCCGGTTCGTTTTCATTTATTGCGAATAAAGCGTTGATGGTCAATGCGGATCAGCGTTACCAAACGCCGTCGGAGATGTTGGTGGACTTGCGCGGAGCGCTCAAACGGATTGATTCCGGTAACGCCGACGAAACTGCCGCGTCATTGCGTTTCGACGGAATCCAAGCATTACAACGCGACCGCGAAGCGCGAATCCAAAAAATCGAAACGGCAACTGTGATGATTATTGATTCCAATCCGAAAACGCAAAAAGGTCTTGAAAATCTCATGGCAAAACTCGGTTATAAAACACTTTGCGTTCGTGAGCCGGACGAAATGATGAAAATATTTACGGAAAACGATTTAGCGGCACAATGTATTATTTTCAATGCGCAATCACTTGGAATGAGAGCGGTTCGTGCGTTCAACGATTTTGCGCAACGGCGCGGACTTCGTGATGTTGCGGCGATTTTGCTTCTGGACGCCGGACAAACGGATTGGACGGATTCGGTAACGCCGCAACATCATCGTGTTGTTCTGACGATGCCGGTTACGGTAAAACAGTTCCGCGATTCCATGACTTGGTTGCTCGAAGGGTTTGGAAAAAAGAAGAAATAATCTTTGTCGATTTTTTCTGATTTTCTGACGATACCGATTATAAAGATTTCACCGGCCTACACAGTTTTAGCCGTACCGTAATTATCGGCAGCAAAAGACAATGGGTAATCCCAACAATAACGATATTCAAGAGTTAAAGCGTCAAAACCAATTTCTCGAAAAACAGTTGACGCAGGCTCAACGATTAACGGCTCTTGGCGAATTGACCGGAACAACCGCTCACGAATTTAATAATATTCTGACCACCATCATCAATTATGCCCAACTCGGTTTACGGCATAAAGATGAACCAACCCGCACAAAATCGTTTGATAAAATTTTAATCGCCTCCAAACGGGCAGCCAAAATCGCCAACACGATTCTCGCCGCCGCAAGAAATCGAAAAAAAACCTTCGAACCCGCCAATCTAATCGCCCTTGTCGAAGACGCTTTGCTGCTCCTCGAAAGGGAAATGAATAAATATCGGATTACCGTTGAAAAATCGTTCCAAAAAAATATTCCTGAAATTATGGCGGATGGCAATCAGATTCAGCAAGTACTGATCAATCTGCTCATCAACGCACGGCAGGCAATGCCAAACGGCGGAAGAATTGTTCTCAAAATAAGTTATGACGAAGAGAATGAGATGATCGATTTTGTTGTCCGCGATTACGGTTGCGGCATTCCGGCAGATAAATTGCCGCGAATTTTCGACCGGTTTTACACAACAAAATCCGGCCCCGATGAAAGCGGGAAAGGTGGAAGCGGTCTTGGTCTCGCAAGTTGTAAGTCGATTATCGAACAGCACAAAGGATTGATTCGGGTCGAAAGTTCCGAAGGGAAAGGAACCGCGTTTATCGTTAAACTCCCAACAATTATCCGGTCAAAACTGCTGGAAGAATTAGAGAAAAGTGAATAGGGAATCTCTAAAAATTCGTTTTTTAACCACAACGTTTTACGAAAAATCATTTGTCCCTAATGTCCCTGAAGTCCCTTTAGTCCCTAAAGTCTCTCAAAAAAGGACAATAGGGACCAATAATTCGGTGATTAAAAACGAATTTTGGGAGGTACCATAAAGATACTGTTTTGTTTCTTTTTTATTCTATTTAATTTCTCTAAATTAACAGTTTGTCGTGAAGAACTAAAGAAAAAAGTAAAATTTTTGAAAAGTTCCATTGACAAACTTCACTAATCTATGTAATAACTTGTTGAAAAAATTTTTTCTACAAACGGAATGTGTTGTTCCGGTATGGTAAGATAGTAAAATTATTTCAATTTTTCAGAAACATTTTTCCGGAATTGGTCGGTTGAATATTTCTTTATAATCCTAAACGTTACTCATAATCATGGTTAGCAACTCAAGTTCACAGAAGGGTTTTTCACTTGTAATCGTCGAATCACCCGCAAAAGCAAGAACAATTGG
>JAIRLW010000008.1 GCA_031259095.1 Planctomycetaceae bacterium
TTTCTTGCGGAAATTAACTTGCGAAAACAGTTGACAGCGCAAAAAGAGAAAGAACTATACGAAAAAACATCCCAATCAACCCGCGAAACATTGCAACAATTATTGCCCGGCGTCACGCAAATTCTGTTCATTAAGCGTGCAACATTTCAATCGTCGCATTATTACACCGATTTTATTGACGGTTCGCGTACTTTTTACAGTGAATTATGTTTGTTGTCGCTGAAAGACGGTTCCGTCCAAAGTATTGTGCCGACGCTTAAAGGCGGAATTATTGGGCGTTGCAATCTTTCATATAACGGTAAAAAAGTCATCTTCGATTACAAACGTCAACTCGGCGAAGGTTACCGCATTTGGGAAGTCAATATCGACGGAACGGGTTTACGGCAGTTGACATTTCCGCCGGCGGACGAAGAACAACGGATTGCCAAATACCGCATGGATAAAAATAATATTGTCAGTAACCATTGGGAACGTTACAAAGGAATCGGAGCCAACACGTATTTTCATCACACCGACGATTTTCATCCTGCCTATCTTCCCGACGGCGGATTTGTGTTTGTTTCAACGCGTTGCGAACACGGAATTTTATGCGATGGTCCGGACGTTCTTACCGCGTCGGTGATTTACCGTGCCGATAAAGACGGTAAACTCGAAAAACTCTCGGACAATTCCGTATCAGAATCATGTCCGACAATCATGGAAGACGGACGAATTTTGTACACACGTTGGGAATATGTGGACAACGGTTCGGTAACCAACAAAGGACTTTGGGCGTTGAATCCTGACGGCACGGCGTCAACAGAGGTTTACGGTGCGAACATTGCGTTTCCTTCGGTTTTCAACACAGCGCGTCAGATTCCCGGTCAACCGAATAAATTTGTGTGTATTGGTGCGCCGCACATGCCGGTTGGACTTGGACCGGTTCTTCTCGTCGATACACGTCTCAATCGCCGGACTGTTGACGGCGTGAAATATGTTACGCCGGAGGTTGACCAGCAATATCAATGGGGTTGGACGAAACCGAACAACGGTCAACCGTTCACGCGGCTTTACGAACCGCCTGCCGTGCGGAACGTTTCAATTCAAAAAGATAGATCACGCGACGGAGGCGGAAATACCAGTGCGGGACCGTTGTTTATGGATCCGTTCCCGCTTAATGAACATGATTTTCTTGTTTCTTATAATCCCGACCAAAAGTGGAATACGGTCAATGCGTATGGAATTTATTTGATCAACGATGACGGAAAACGTGATTTACTTTTCCGCGATCACGAATGGTCGGCGTGGTGTCCGATTCCGGTGCGGGCAACGGTTGTTCCGCCGTTACCGGTTGCGGTGCGGGACAACGATCTTGCCGCGAAAAATCTTGCGCAATTGGTTGTAACAGATGTTTACTCTGGAATGGACGGCGTGCCGCGCGGATCAATCAAATATCTCCGAATCAACGAACATGTTCCGCGTCCTTGGTCGGCGCGGCGTTATTGGGGCGGCGATGAGTTTGACCAGCAACATTCAGTCATTTCGTACAATGCCGCACTCGGTTTGAGAGTTCAACACGGTGTTGTTCCGGTGGAAAAAGACGGTTCGGCAAATTTTGTTGTTCCGGCGGATAAAAACATTTTTTTACAGGCGTTGGATGCGAATTATCGCGAAGTTCAACGTGAACGTACCTTTGTCAATTACCGCCCCGGCGAAGTTCGGTCGTGTATTGGTTGTCACGAACAAGCAAGCGTAACACCGAATGACAAAACATCGATGCCGTTAGCGTTGCGGCGGTCATACAATATGCCGGGACCGCAACCCGGTGAAAAATCGGGAAGCCGTCCGATCTCTTACATTGAAGATGTGCAACCGGTTTGGGATCGGCATTGCGTACAATGTCACAACAGCGCAAAAAAAGACGGTAACGTTAATCTTGAAGGAACGTTGACCAATCTATTTAACGTTTCGTATGAAACATTGATGAAACGCGATTCGTTTCCGGTGATTGGTGAAAATCATCCCAAAGCAGGCAACAATCACGTTTTGCCGCCGTATTCGTTGGGTTCGCACGCCAGTCCTCTTATCAAACTTCTCGATAAAGGTCATTACGATGTGAAAATGCCGATAGAAGATTGGGTGAGATTGACAACATGGATCGATTCCAATGGTCAATATTACGGAACGTATTTTGGACGGAAAAATCTCAAATACAAAAATCTCCCAGACTTTCGCCCAACGCCGACCTTTGAAGAAACACAAACCGGAATCCCAAATCAAACGAAAGTTTCGGTTGTCCCAATTCGTCCCAATTCGCCCTTATGTCCCTAATGTCTCTAAAATAAGTGACGATAGGGACAAAAGGGACGAATGATTTGTAAATCAAATTTACAATACCCTCTCTTGACACAAAAGAGGGCTATCGACTACAATGTTTAATTGTTTCGGTGTTTGCCGATATTTTCTGTAAACACTATTTTTAACCTTTTTCAATTTTTTAGAACATTTTTAGAACAATGGAAAACAAATTACAAATTTCGCGTCGTGGTTTATTGGGCGTTGCGGTTGCCGGTTTGGCGGCCTTTGCCGTTGACGAGACGGCGGAGGCTCAGAATTCACGTCGTCGCGTCCGTTCGGCTCAACCGCCGCTTCATTTCAACAATGCCGTATTTTACGGCAAAGACGGTCAATTCAACGAGGACAAGGCGAAGGATGTTATCGTTGCGTTGTGTCAATATCACGGTTATCCGGTGTTTCCTGATTTTAAGAAACGTCTTTGGATATCCGATTATGGTCTTGGACATTTTACGGAAGTTGGTTTAGCGTGTATTGGTATTGTGAACAAACTGGACGGTGAATTCAGTTTTATGATGCAAGACCTTTTCTTGTTACCGAATCAGATGTTACCGGAACATTGGCATGACAAGCCGAACGATACGAAAACGCATGGAGCGCAAAAAGATGAAGGCTGGTTTATTCGTTGGGGACGCAGCTATGTGATTGGGGAAGGGGAACCGAATCTTCCGCCGGAAGTTATTGTACCGAAATCACATGGCGAGGTAACGGTAAATCATTGTACGGTTGCGGATCCGGGCGTTTATGTTCCGCTGACGAAACGAGGTTCCCGGCATTGGCAATTTGCCGGTAAAGAAGGAGTGATTCTGACGGAAGTTGCCAATTACCACGACAATCCTTCAGTCCGTCACACCAACAAAACAGCAAACGACCATTTTCTTAAAGGATTATAACTAACGTTGGTCGTGTATTTAATTTAATTAATGGGAACTTCTAAAAACGTAATATATTCAGTGGAATTTTTTAATAACATATAAACCGCACCATTGGCAACCTCATTTTTAACCTAATTTTCCAAACAAAACAACCTCACCAATAATGAGGTAATGAGGTCGATATTGGGGAAGATTCATTACTACTGAGGTTTTTTAAACAATAGTTTAAACAATAGTTAAGAAAAATCAGGTTGAAAATGAGGTTTGTTAAAGATGAATTTAAATCTATATGAAAATTCCACTGATATATTACAAAAATAAAATAGTCCGCTGATAGATTACAGATTGATTTTATCTTGATTTTTCTCTTTACTTTTTCAATTATCATGGATACAAAAATCGGATTCATCGGAACCGGTCACATGGCACGGGCATTGTCACGCGGTTTTATTAAGACAAAAACAATTCAACCGGAAAAACTTTTCGGTTATGATGTCAAACCGGAGGCGGCACAGAAGTTCGCAGACCAAACCGGCGGGACAGCAGTTGAAACAATTAAGGACTTAGTTGCCGGTTCGGATGTTGTTTTTCTGTCCGTCAAACCGCAACAAATGAGTGAAGTTCTTCATGGTCTTGCCGCACTTCGGGCGCATGGATACAATCCGTTGTGGATTACTATTGCCGC
>JAIRLW010000141.1 GCA_031259095.1 Planctomycetaceae bacterium
ATTTTAGTCGATTTCGGTTGATTTTAGTCTGTGAAGCAATAAGTTTTTAGAAGTTCCCTTCAATGATTTAGGCGATAGAAGATGAATTTATTATTGTTGACTATATTGATGATTGGCTCATTGGTTTCCGAGAGTCGTCGGCTTGTTGAAGCGGAATCAGCAGATGGTCGTCTTCGTGCGTCGTGGAGAGTCTCTCCCGCCGAACCGCAACTTTCCGATACCATTTTGTTGACGCTCGAAATCGAAACCGATACAACATTGCAAATTGAAATGCCGGTCTTCGGTTCCATGATGGGCGAACTCGAAATTGCCCAAATAACCGAACACACTGTCGGCGTAACGGCCAATCGTGAAACGAAACAAATTGTGTTACAGGTTGTTCCCCAACGGAACGGAATCACGCCCATCTGGCCAACAACCATTCATTACGCCGACCAACGTGAAGAACTTCGTGACAAATCGTATTCATTGACTGTTCCGGCGGCGGAGTTGGAAATCAAATCAAAAGTAACGCCGGAATCGGCTTCGCTCAATAATATCTCTTCGTCGCCGGATATTTTTGAACTTCGTTCAAAAAAATTGTTTTGGATTCTATTTTTCGTTATTCTTGTTTCAGGACTGATATTTATTTTCTTGATTCGTTTTTTCCGCAAACCGTCAACGGTTGCGCCGGAATCGGTTCTGACTTCTCAAGAACTTGCGTTACAACGTCTTGCATTGCTGATTCAAAGCCGGTTACATGAAACAGAGGTGAAAAACTTTTTTATTGAATTGACCGGTATTGTCCGTTGGTATATTGAACAGCAAACAGAACTTCGCGCTCCGGAATTAACAACGGAAGAATTTTTGCACGAAATTACGCAGCAGTGGAAATACCGGCCGGCATTGCCGCCGGAATTGCGTAACCGGTTACAACTTTTTCTTGAATCGGCGGATATGGTCAAGTTCGCCAAGTTTCAGCCTTCGCAAGATGAAATTATGCTCGGTGTTCGGCGTGCGGAAGAATTTATTGTTCAGTTTGCCCCGAAAATAATCAATCAGAAAAATCCGGTTGTCAGTCCTCAATAATCAGCAGTTTGTTTAGTTTGAAAATGAAACAGTTTAACGGTCAACACAAATTGTTTTTCGGCGTAATTTTTGTTGCGTTTATTTTTGCCGGTTTTATTTCGGCGGGTTGGTTTTTTGTCCGAAAACAGATTGTTTATCGTTCGGAATATCGCTTGTCTGCCGACCGGATTCAAATTACAGTTCCGCCGCCTTGGGTTCATCATAATTTTGTTGCTGAAATATTGCAAAGTTCCGGTCTGGACGCCAGCGCAACACTTTTCGACGATTCATTACCGCAAAAACTTTCACTGGCATTTTCGGCGTCTCCTTGGGTTGAAGAGGTTCGACAGGTTCAAACTTGTTATCCTTCGGGAGCCGAAGTACAACTTGTTTATCGTGTTCCGGCGGCGTTGGTAGAAATGTCGTCGCAAGGTCTTTATCCGGTTGATCGAAACGGAATTTTGTTACCGACAGATTATTTTATTAATGTTGCGCCGGAAGAAAAAGAAAACTATCCGCGAATTACCGGAATCCGTTCTGCGCCGTTGGGCGTTGCCGGCACACTTTGGGGCGACCCGTTAGTTCACGCCGCCGCTCAACTTGCCGGTTTACTGGAAGATGTGTCACAAAAATTAGGACTGGTCAAAATTATTCCGTCGCGCGAAGCCACGCCAACCGGTTACCGAATTACTTGCCGACTCCAAACCAATTCCGAAACTGAAATTATCTGGGGACGGTTCGAACCGAATGATCCAAAAAATATCAACAAAAAAAAACGCATCCTTGAAATTGCCGAACTTTATCATTCCCTCGACAATGTTCCTGCCCAATTTCAACCAATTGATTTGAGTAAAGATTAAAAATTGTTGATTATTTCCTATTGGGGGAGATTGTTAGTTTAGGTCAAAAATCAAGAGGTAGGCGACCTTTTGCTAAAAGGTCGCGTCGGCGAAACATCGCCTTGTTTTTTCGGGCGCAAGCAGTATATAGGATATTAGAGACGATAGGGACTAATGGGACAAATAATTTTTAAAACAAATTTATATTTAAGTAAAAGGTTTTTTATGAAGAAATTTAATTACATTTTTATATTTTTTATTTTCCTGTTTGTTTTTCCGCTTCAGGCTGCGCCGCAGATGATTGTCAGCGTTGATCGGACAACAGTTTATGAAGGCGAGTCGGTTCTTTATTGGATTACGCTTATTGATACGCAGCCGATTGACGACTCGATTATGCCGGATATTTCGGCTGTTACGGACTTCAATGTTCAGGTACTTCCCAAACAGCCGTCGCATCAACGGTCAGTTCATATTAACAATGGGTTTCGTACAGAAACAACAACTTCGCGTATCCGTTTTGCGTATGTTTTGATTCCTAAGAGAAGCGGCTCACTGATTATCCCGTTACCGAAGGTATTGGTCAATGGTCGCCAACTTGTTCCTGATTTGGTGGAGGTCGGCGGTCAGGCGTTGCGTGAAATTCCAACCGGCGGCGCAATTTCTGTTACAGTTAAACCGCCGAATGATCAAGACCTCGCCTTCTTGAAAATTGAAACCAATAAAACGCGGCTTTATCCGTTCCAGCCGTTCATAATCACCGTCATCGTTCAGGTTAAAGGATTGCCGGAAAAAATTGATTCAGGACAAACAACCAATCCGCTTCAGGTGTTACGTGATCCTCCCACGTTGATAATTCCTTGGGCAAACGATGACGCCGCATTACCTAAAGGAATAATTCCACAACAAAAAGTTACCGATTGGCTTCGCGGTCTGAATGTCCGAAAACCGCAGTCTGGTTTTGCGATCAATGATTACGCTTCCAATGCTATTGGATTGGACGATGATTTTTTTCGTTCCCCATTTTCTTTTGGCGGCGGAATGATTCGGCGAACACCGCTTCAGTTTGCGCCTAAACCGGTAAAAATTAAACGGACGGATTTAAACGGCAAAGAAACAACTTATTGGGAATTTCGTTTTTCCCGAACATTTATTCCTGAAGAGGTTGGACGTTTTTCATTTGGTTCTGTTATGTTGAAAGGCGTTTTTGCCGCGGAAGACTCAACAACGCCGCAAGGGGCTTCGCCGCGTGATGTTTATGCGTTGACATCGGAGATTCCGGTTGAGGTCGTTGATGTTCCGCAGGACAATCGACCGGATTCTTACATTGGAGCGTTTGGAACATTCGACTGGTCGGTTGATCTCCAACCGCGTCAGGCAGAAGTCGGCGAACCGATGACGTTAACGCTTCGTTTAACCGGTCAAGGTTCGACTGCTCAGGTCAAACCGCCCGATTTATCGCAAAAACCGGAAATTACAACGAATTTCAAAGTGTATCCGCCAACCGAAGAAGTTAATGAGCAATCTTGTACGTTTACTTATACGGTTCGACCGTTGCGCGGCGGTTCGTTTATTTTTCCATCGCTTCCCGTTGCCTTTTTCGACGTTGAAAAAGAACAATTTGTAACTCGCCAAAGCGATCCGATTACGGTAGAAATTACGGAAACGAAAACAACTCATTCCGCTCCGATCTTCGGAGATCGTCCGCCAACATTTTCGGGAGCGCTGGAACGTTCGGAAAAAGGATTGTTTGCCAACATGACGGATCCGGCAAAAGCGGTTCGACGATCTGTTGACTTTGTCCGTTGGTCGGTAACGATTATTTCTTTGATTTCGGTTTATTTTATTTTGATGTTTGGAGTTTTTGTTTGGCAGACGTATCATTCCAACCCGAAACTCCGCCGTCGGCGCGGAGCGGGCAAACGGGCAAAACAACGTCTTGCTGAAGTTCTGGCAACCCGGCAAAAATCCAGCGGTCAAACGATATTATTTGGCAACGGACTTCAAAATATCTTTTTTGGTTACGTTGCGGATTTAACCGACGGCGTAGAACAAGGCATGACCACGAAAGACGCTTGCTTAAAATTGTTGGAAATTGGCATTTCGGAACAAACAGTCAGTGAAGTGCGCGGAGTTCTTGAAACGCTGGACGCAACACGTTACGGCGGTTTCGATCTGAAAACACTTGACGAATTGGCTGAAGAAACCAAGAGACTCTTAAAACATCTTCCCAAAGAATTAACATAAGGCAACTTCTAAAAACTTGTTTTTTGATCGACCGAAATCAACCCAATTCGACTAAAATTGACTAAAATTGATTTGGGTCGATTTCAGTCGAAGTTTTCAGAAGTTCCCATAAAAGATTTCAAATATAGCCATTTTCACCTAATTCCGCAATTTTGCGAATAGTGTTAACACGCCCTAGGCTGTTCGGCAAGAAAGAACGCCCAAGGTTGCGCTAGTTTTTTTTTTTTTGACACGATAACCCCTGAGCCAAGAGGGTTCGTTCACGGTCCCGTTCACCTGGCGAGGCTCACTTCCTAACGTTTCCCTGCCTAAAACAACCGGTTTTGAAACAGGTTTTTAACATAGTTTGAGACAAGTAAATAAACATAAAAGAACCAAAAACGCCTAAAGTATTTTATTTAAACCTAGAAAATACAAAGACTTACAAAACAAGCAGTTCTCAAATTCGCACAAAAAAATCCGCAATGACCATTGAAAAAAAAACGTAATTAAGCCAGGAGTTCGCCTACCTGATATAAGATTGCCTATCTGATACAAAGTCGCCTACTTTTGAATTATTGACACAAATAATTGCCTTTCACATTCCGAAATAATCAGGAAATTTTCTATTTCAAGAACGGATCATCCGTTTGAGCAGATGGTGTTGATGAAATCGTCGAATCACTCGATACAACCGTTGTGCTTTTTCCTTTTTGTTTCTGATAGAAATACGTTGTGTTTTCGTTGACTAAATGAACATTGGCAACGGCACAAATTACTTCCGTGTGAATCCGATGATTGCCCGGTTTTTCGGCTTTGGCTTTGACTTTCAGGATAATGTTTTGTCCAGAGATAATGGTTGGAATTTTATCGAAAAAGACTTGACCATTACTCATAAGAGCGTTTCCGCCTTCCACTCCGTAAGGTTCCAGACCACCGCCGAATGCCGTTGTAATTTCAACATTTTCCGCCGCTTTGGTTCCGCGATTAACCACGTTAAGCGTGTAAACCGCTTCTTGTCCGATTTCAATAGGACCTTGCGGATTTTCGACCTCAAGTTTTAACTCAACAATGGCTTCGGCTTCAAATGATCCGGTACAACTTGCCAGTTCACCACTTTTATCGCCGATAGAGGTGTCCAATTTACAGGTTCCTTCGCGTTTCGGTTCACAAACCACCGAAGCAGAAAAAACATCGCCCACCAAAATCGAATCAATTTTCCAAACAATTTGATTTTCAGGAGTTAGTTCGCCGTTACCTGTACTCGAAATCAATTTTGCGCCCAATGGAATTGCCGCCGACAGCGTCAAATCCCGTGCAGCGGCATTGCCGATATTTTGAACTTTAATCTGAAATTCCGCCGGACTTCCAACAAATTGAACCGTCGGCGAATCAACCGCCATCACAATATTAGGACGTAAAACATTGACTCGTTTATTCACTTTGGCGGAAATACCGTACTGACCTGTCGCCTGAATATTGATGTCGATATGTTCCTGCTTTCCCGTCCACACTTCCACATCAATCATTTGCTCTTCACCTGCTCTCAAAACCTTTAATTCACACGATTTCATATCGGAACCTGTTTGGAGTAATTCAAGTTTGACGTCTTTGGTGTCGCCGTTACCGGAATTACGGACAAGTAATTTATAACCGACATTGGTTCCCCAAAGAACTTCGTCAGGACCTTGAAGTTCCATTTCCAGAATCGGTTCCTGAACAACAATTTTAGCAACCATTGCCGGTTTGAAAAAATCATGACTAATTTTCAAATCCACTGATTTCCGTTGTTGAGGAATCAGGTGTAATACCAGCAATTCTTCCGCTTGCGTCTCAAGACGGCTGATTTTCCAAACAAAATCACGAAAATCCTTATTGCCTTCGCGTGGAACCACCGAAGTTGTCCCCGTACTAATTTCCGGTTGCGCAATTTCAAGCCAATTGGGAATTTCAATCGTCAAAACAACTTGTTCCGCCGGCGCACCGCCTTGATTGGTCACTCTGATACGGTAAAGTGTTTCCTGACCAACAATCGCTCGCGGATCGCCTTCCGCTTCGACTTCAAGACGCGGACTAACCAGCAATTTCTTTTCCCGATCCAAACCTACGGAATTGTTGGAAATTCCGGAAGATTCCGGCAATCCTGTTTCCGATTCCGTCGTGATTGTTTTTTTCAGAGAATCCAGATTGTCCGATTTTCTTGCAACAATTTGATATTCTCCCACATGCGGCGTTTTTCCTTGCTCATTTGGTCGCGCCATTCGCAATAAATTGTTTTCACCTTGCGATTCACGAGCCGGATATTGTGTTACCGGAGAAGCGGGACGAACATTGGGATTATTCGGTTCAACGTTAATTCGGGACAATTTACGAGTCGGCATTCTTCCTTCGGTAACACGTTCATTGTCTCGATGAATCGGTTCATCCAAACGTGTATTGTCGGCAGACTCTGCCGACGGACGAACCGGAATTATCGTTTTAGTCCGTTCACTTCGGGCAGTTTCGGTTGGTTTTTCAACTACTTCATCAGTGGTCAAAATAGGACTAGGCGTTGTTGTCGGAACTTGGGAAGTCCGAGACATTTCATCCGCTGTCATCCGCGGAGTCGGCGTTCGCTGTGGAGTTGCCGTCTGAGCCGGTCGTGATCCGGGAGAATTTGACGCTGATTCCTGAACATTATACTTTGGGGAATTTAATTCACGATTGTAAGCGTTTTCGCTAAGATTCTGTTTGTCGAAAATCTGTTTACGCATTTGATACATGCGACTATAAAACGTGTCTTCCGAATCATTGGAGTTGGAATTAGTATTCCGGTCAACATTTTCCGTCGGCGGAACAGGAGTTCTGTTGTTGGTAGAACTGTTCGTTGTTTCGCGCCGTTTTTCCGGTACGGCACGCCGGTCTGGTGTGCGGCGTTCAGTGGGAATCTGATCCGGATTTTCAACCGATTGCTTTATTTCCAACGACGTCGGAGGTTTAGGCGGTCGTGTCGGAACAGACTGTGGCGGAACGGTGCGGACGGAATCCTGCGGATTAGTCGGATGCGTATCAAGTTCCTCTTCGTCCCTTGTCAGATTCGTAATTATCTTCTTCATCCGATTTGTAAACCGATCAACGAGACTAACTTTTCGTTCGGTCGTTGTTTGCTCATCCTGTCCCAAATAAACAGGATTTGGAGCGTTGCCAGCATGAACCGACAAGGTCGTTTGGTTCGTCAGCCGATCTATTGAGAGCGGTTGCGCAAACGCTTGGGAAGCAAAAAGGACAACGCCTAAAATCGCAACATGATACCTGTTTATTCTGCAAGACATTTTAATTTCCTCTGCCGATAGACCAAAAACACTATTTGATCTGTAAACAATGTTTCTTCCAGAATCAAATGATTCATTCGGTTATATCGGCTCTAATGGGTGTATCGGTTTAACCGACCTTGCAGTTTTGGGAAAATAAATCGATTTTAACGAAAAATCTAGTTGATA
>JAIRLW010000174.1 GCA_031259095.1 Planctomycetaceae bacterium
TAACATCCTCAGCTTCCTGAACACTGAGATTTTGACAAAAATTCTCACGGGAAAAATCAAAACTTACATTGATTTTTTTTTCGTTCAACATTAAACTAATTTCTGCCTTCATGGCATTCCTCCGTTTTAGTGGGGGGTAAGTAGTGTACGATACTACCATTACTATCCCACAAAACGAGGTTTTGTAAAATACCAATTCCAAAAAATTATATATTAAAAAATTACCTAAATTACCTAGACATACGTAGAATCAAAATTACACCCATTTTAAATTAAAGTTGTATCTAGGAAAAGGTATCGTTAGAGATTTCCAGATACTTCTCAGGATTATACCGTTTTCCCTTTAAAAGCCGGTTTTATCTTTTCGTTTAACTCCGCAATTTAATGTGTTTTTACATTTCAAAAAACGATTTTCAAAAGGGCTAGGGTATAAAATTGAGGGGGGTGTTTCGGATTGAACTGTTTTAGGATATACTTTGCAACGTTCAAAACTGTCGTTTCGATTTTTTACTCTTTGAAATTTTATGACCGATTCTTCAACAATATCAGACAATACCTTATTGAACAAAACCGAAATAGAAGAACCAAGTATTTCGGAATATGAGCAAGTACAAGCAATTGATCTGAAAAATCCGGTTATTGCGGGAGTTTTGACGTGGCTGGTTCCCGGTCTTGGACATTATTATCAAGGTCGGATAACGAAAGCCATTCTGTTTTTTTTCTGTATTGTTCCGACTTTTTGGGTTGGATGTATTTTGGGCAGCGGAACGGACGTCGGATTTGCTCGCAATGTCTATTATTCATGGCGTTTTCAGGATAAACGTCTATTTTTTATTCCACAGGTTTGTCTTGGCATGGCAACAATTCCAGCCGTAATTCAGGCAATCCGAATCAATAACGGACATCCGCCGCTTTTCGGAAGGTTCATGGCGCCGCCGCAAATCGAAAACGGAGACCCAACCGGTGTACCGCCAACGCTCACAGAAATTATTCGGACACGGCATTTTCTCTTCGAATTAGGTACTTATATCACAGTTATTGCCGGACTGATGAATCTTTTGGTCATCTTTGACGCGATTGACGGTCCGCTGGTTTACCGACCAGAAAGAAAAGATGATAAAGAAAACGATAGTAAAAAATCGAAAGATTTTTCCTAACGTCCACCAAAACAATAGTCTGTTTTTATTAACCTTCGAGAATACCGCGGGAGAAGTCCGCAGATGACGCTGATTTTCGCAAATTGTTTTTAAATTATTTTTATTTTCACCACGAAAAACACGAATGTTCACGAAAGGCAAATTCTAAAAACTTGTTTTTTGATCGACACAATTCGACCCAATTCGACCCAATTCGACCGAAATCGACTCAATTCGACCCAATTCGATTCAATTCGATTCAATTCGACTAAAATCGATTTGGGTCGATTTCAGTCGAAGTTTTTATCTGTGGTTAATAAAAAATAGATCGTTACCCGAACAACGTATAATAACAAAATGGATAGTTATTTATTATGAACATTTTTTGTCTTTCCATTGACGGATTTCACAACGGAATGATTGGCGCTTACGGTAATAGCTGGATTCAAACGCCGGCGATAGACTTGTTGGCGAGTCAATCGGTGTTGTTTGACCGTTGTTATGTGGAAACGATGGATTTGTCGGCGATTTTCGATTCACTTTGGCAATTCCAGAAACAAAAAATAAAAATGCGCACCGTGTTATTAACCGACGACAACGATATTTTTTTCCACACCAAAGCCAACAATTTTGATAAACGGTATCGTTTGAAACCGTTTGAGGGACAGGAACCGGTTTCGTCGTTGGAGGAAACACAATTTTTTACCGGATTGGCCGCGGCGTTGGATCTATTTCAGGAACAAAAACATTCCGTGAAACCTTGTTTTTTATGGACACATCTACAGGGATTTCGCGGCCGGTGGGATTTTCCAATGTCTTATCGTGAAACGCATCGCGGTGAAGAAGACCCGGCGCCCTATTCCGGCGTTGAAATTCCATACGTCAAACCGCCGTATGTCAAACCGTCTCTGAAACAGTCGAACCGAATTGTTGCGGCAATCGACCCGGATAGAGTCCAAGCGGTAATGGAAAGTTACAGCGGCGGTGTTGCGGCGCTTGATCACGCGATTGCCGGTTTACTGGATTCGCTTGAAAATGGTCAACTTGGTCATGAAACAATATTTCTGTTACTTTCGACTCGCGGTTTTTCGTTGGGAGAACACGGCAAAGTGGGAGCGGATAATTATTTGTACAGTGAAAATGTGCAGATACCGCTTTTGGTTCGGTTTCCTGACGGTTTTGGGGCGGCGGTTCGAATTCCGGCGTTGTTTGGATTAAGCGATCTGACCGGTTTTCTAAATAATGTATCAGACAAGGAGTCGCCGTTTTTCGATTTGGTGCAGGAAAAAACAGAAATGATTCGTCCGCAATTACGGATTACAAACAAGAAAGAGTTTGCTATCGTAACACAAGATTGGTTTTTCCGTAAAGTTCCGGACGGATATCGGTCGGACGAGCATATCGAATTGTACGTTAAACCGGATGACCGTTGGGAAACCAATAATGTTGCGGATCGCTGCCCGGAAATTGTTGAAGAGTTGCTACTGAGGTTGTTTAGTAAGAAAAATTAGGTTGAAAATGAGGTTTGTGGAAACAGTTAAAATACGTTTTGGGAAGATTCCACTGATATATTACAAATCATTTAAAAACAGTTTGCGAAAATCAGCGTTCTCTGCGGACTTTTTTCTCAGTATTCTCGTTCAGTATTCTCGTTTTGGAAAGAAGATATTGATTTCACGCTCAGCGGAGACGGCGCTGTCCGAAGCATGAACAAGATTTTGCTGGTTACTCATGGAAAAATCACCGCGAATCGTTCCCGGCAGAGCCTCAACGCCGTTTGTTGATCCAATAAGCCGCCGAACAACATCAACCGCTTCACTGCCTTCCAGAATCGCCGCAACAACCGGTCCGCTCATAATATACTGTTCCAAACCGGAATAAAACGGTTTCGCAATATGTTCAGCGTAATGTTGACGCGCTAACTCCTGAGTAAAACGAAGCCAACGCAAATCGATAATTTTAAGTCCTTTTTGTTCAAATCGGCTCAAAATAGAACCAACCAATTGACGCTCCACCGCATCCGGTTTCAGTAAAATTAATGTACGTTGTACCGGCATTGTAATTATTGACCTTCGTTTGTGTTGGTTTTTTATTTTGGTTTTTTGATCATTAATTGTTCCGTAGCAGGATCGTAAATGTATTCTTGTCCCTCAGGCAATTGTGGTAACGGAATATTATTGGCTTGAATGACGTCTTTCATAAACTCTTCATGCGTTTCGGGACCTTTATTCTCATGCATCGCTTTATAAATTTGGAGAGCGTGCGGAACCTGATTTCGATAGGCAATCATTTCCTTCGCACGGAACATGGTCGCAATCGGAACCGTAATAATATCCGACACTTGTTCACCGCCGGTTTGACCATAATGTCCTTTTTTACCGGCTCCAACATCGGCTTTGACCAATTCAGTTTCCGGTTCTTTAGATTTATTTTCCCCGTTATCGGAATTTTTTGTTTCATTTTCCGTTTCAGCCGGAGAATTTTCGTTATCGGGATTTGTTTCGGCTTCCGGATTATTGACCAATTCTTTTACCGGCGTGTTCATCGGTTCCTCTTTCCGTCCCTGCGGCTTGGCAAGATCGCAACCAATCAGGAAAACCGATAATAAAATTATTGAATTAAAAAATCGATTCATCATAAACCTCCCTAAAGGAATTTCTAAAAACCAGATAAAACGGAACGAAATCGATTAAATTCGATTGAAATCAAGTAAATAATTAAAACGGATGTTGCGGTAAATCGCGATGGTGTGCGGGCAATTGTTTAGGCGGCAACGGTTCATCATAGTAATCTGCCCATAATTCCCGATCATCGTCCGAAGCGTAAAACCGAAGCCAAATATCACTGTCGCCGCCGGAGCAGTCCCAATGAATAAAAGTGTTACGATGACTGAGATTTTTTTCACGCGACGGTAAAATGTCACGATAAATTAGGGTGTAAAGTTCGCGGTCTGAGAGATGATTTGTGAAATCGAGCAGGATTTTCTTTTCAAATAATCGGGCGATGACATCATCCAAAACCTGAGACACTTTTTCATCTGCCAGCGAATCAGGACTTGGGAGCCGCAATTCCGGTTCGAACCAACGGTAAATCGGTTCAATGGGCGCAACTTCCCAATCGAGCATACTTGCCAAAAATTCGTTTTCCAATCGCAGCGGAAGGTCTTGAAATGGAACACGAAAAACAGATTCATCCAAATAAGGTTCAATCTCTGTTCTCAGTTCGGCATTAAGGATCAATTCATCGATTTCCGCATCGGCAAAATAAGGTTGTTCCGGCATGTTGGTTGTTTTATAAGCATACAAATAAACTTTTGTATGCGGAAAAATGATTGCAAAAAAATTCCAACGATCACGATATAGAGTAATTTATCAAAAAATCCTAAGACTTCAATATTTTTTCTTACTTTTTCGCAGATTCTTTTAGAAAAACCAACTCATAAACGATACAATCCGAATCTTTTGACAAAACCAAACATTGTTCCTATCGTCAGCCTCAATTTTAGAGACATTAGGGACAAATTGGGACATTAGGGATTGGGACAAATTGGAACATTAGGGATTGGGACAAAATTGGGACACTAGGAATTGGGACAAATTGGGACATTAGGGATTGGGTAATATATCAGTGGAATTATTGTCTGAGGTTAAAAAAGTATTTGCCCTGAAGGGGCAACAAGATTATAGCCTACCCCAACGGGGTAGGTTCAAGGACCATCACAACCGAAGCCCTGAAAGGGCGATAAGAAATTTAAAACGGTTCGTCATTTAATTATTTTCCTGTTGCCCTTTCAGGGCGTTGGGTTGGCGGGGGGAACTTAACCCTACCCCGTTGGGGTAGGCTATAATCCTGACGCCCCTGTCGGGGCTAATATAAAAAATAAATATTCCACTGATATATTACGGGATTGGGACAAATTGAAGCAATATTTTTTTTGTGATTAAAAACGAATTTTTAGCGATTCCCTACTTGTCAGCCCAACTTGTCAGCCCAAAAAGACTCGTAATACCGGTTTGCCGGTTGTTGGTTGTGGAGGTTGTTTTTGTTTATTGACAACATTTTGCGGTTCCGGTAATTCCGTCGGGCTTGGCTCGATAGGCGGATCATCAGGACGGGCATTGTTGTAAAATGAAGTCTCCGGCGAAAAAAGACGAACATCATTCATTGGGAGAATTGCTTCCTCTTCGCAAACTTTGACATTGACTGCCTTTGTTTTCGCCGCGTAAAGCGATAACGCCATCAGCGGAAAGTAAACAGAATAATAATGGTACTTCAAATAAAAAACAAGCGGAAAACCAGTTCCCGTAAATTCCGGTTCAAACCATGTTCCATCATTTCGTTGCCGATCCAGTAAAAACCTAATTCCACGATAAACGGCTTGATCCTCTATTTTTCCCGCTGCAATCAGTCCCATAATTGCCCATGCGGTTTGTGAAGCGGTTGGAGTTCCGTGTCCGCGAAGCGATGGGTCTTGGTAGGAATCCGGCGATTCCCCCCAACCTCCGCTCGGATGTTGATGAGCCGACAACCAGTTCGCACCGGCAATAATCGCCGAATCCTCCGGCTTAACCCCGACCGCCGTTAAACCGGTCAACGCTTGCCATGTCCCGTAAATATAGTTGACGCCCCAACGTCCAAACCAACTTCCATCCGCTTGCTGTTCTTTCCGCATATACGCAACCACACGGTCAATTTCCGCGTTTTGACCAACCCGAAAACCAAGCCGCCCAAGCGATTCCATCACACGACCCGTTAAATCCGGCGTACTTGGATCAATCATCGCGTTGTGATCCGCAAAAGGAACCTTACACAAAATTTCTTTGTTATTCCCGCGATCAAATGCCGCCCAACCTCCATCTTTATTTTGCATTGCCAAAAGCCAACGTAATCCGCTTTCAAGTGCGGCGGTCGTGTCGGCAACATCCAACGCACTCTGACGCGCATCGTTCAACGATTCGGCGCTCTCGCAAACAGTCAACCGTAAATCAGACGGCAACACCCCGGAAACCGGTTCCGTTTTTTCTCCCGACTTTTCCGCATGTTCCCGAAGAATCAACGGTTTACGTCCGGCAATTGGCGCGGTTGACGATGTTAGCGGTATCGTTGTCGTTGGAAGCGTTGTTGATGATAACATTGTTGTTCGCGCTTCGTCGAAACGTCCGGCGAGTACCATTAACGCCATCGCCGTGTCGTCGCAATCCGGATAAAAAGCGTTATTAAATTCAAAACACCACGCACCGGTTGGAGGTGGAACCTGTGAAGCGGGACATTTTCCGTTTGTGTCTCCGACCTGCCATTTTCCCGCTTCACATGTTCCTTTAATATGTCGGGAGCGAACCCACTGAACACCTTTACGAACTGCCGGATGTGCAGCGGTGAGTCCGCCAAGCATTAACGCTTTCAACGTCAATGCCGTATCCCAAACCGGCGACTTGCAAGGCTGAATCCGTACACTTCCGCGTTTTTCGTTTTTGATCGCCAAATCGTTCAATTGTTTTCGGAAATACAAAATTTCTTGAGAATCATCGGCGTAACCGAGCGCTTTGAAGGCAATCCACGCCCAGACAATCGGCGGATAAATCGCGCCGGGTCCGTCGCTGTCTTTGCAATGCTCCAACGTCCAACGGACTGCTTTTTCAATACCGATTTTACGAAACGGCGTTAAACCGCAACGCCGACAAATCCACATTGCCGAATTACAAAACCGAAAAAAACTGTCCCACGAAAACGGGTTCCGTGAAATTTTTTTACCCGGAGCGGTGAGCGGCGCCCATTGCTCCGGATTTTTGACGAAAATCTCCCGAACTCCCTTTTCCGGCGGCAATTCCCGAATCGGAGCAAGGGCGGAAACAATCGACAACGGCACAAAAATAGTCCGCGACCATGCGCTCATCGCATAAATATTGATGGGAAACCATTTCGGCAACAACATCATTTGCGGCGGAACTGCCGGACACACGTTATGCGGAATTTGTCCTAAAATGGCAAGATAAAATCGTGTGAAACTATTAACTTTATCAACGCCGCCGAGTTCTAACGCCCGAATCCTTGCCCGTTGCATCGATTCCGAAGCAGGGTCATAACCGGTTAATTTCAGGGCAAAATAGGCTTTAACCGTGTTATTAACGTCGGATTTTCCGCCGGTGTACATTCCCCATCCGCCGTCTTCGAGTTGAGTGTCGATCAGTTGCACGGCGCACGCTTTCGCTAATTCCGAATCTTCCTCGCCAAGAAACGCAAGAAGCATAATTGTCTCACTCTGAAGCAACGCATCGCCTTCCAGTTCCGCAACCCAGTAACCGTCGGGATGTTGGTGATTAAAGAAAAACTGACGTGTCGCCGCAATACCGCGCCGTAATTCCTGTGAAAAAACTTCGTCTATTTCAGGGGGTTGACGTGAAATTTCACGCGCAGAAGGCGGGAAATCCATTGGCGTACCGCAACGGTTCATATTATAAAGATAGGAGTCCATTCGTTTCGTCCTTGAATAGGGAGGGTACGGCTCAGCCGTAATATCTGAACTTGAGCGCGACAGTATAATCCAAACCCAAAAAACAGACAAGACGAATTTTTTATGAAAAATCAACAGTCCCTATCGTCCCTAATATCTCTATAAAAAGGGACATTAGGGACGATAGGGACTCATGGGACAATTAATCAAAAGAATCAAAAGAATCAAAATAATCAAAAGAAGTAATCTATCAGCGGAATATTTATTTTTTATATTAGCCCCGAAAGGGGCGTCTGGATTTTTTACTGAATCGCCTACCCCAACGGGGTAGGGTTAAGTTCCCCTCGCCAACCCAACGCCCTGAAAGGGCAACGGAATAGTTGATAGTGGAAAGTTACGCAAGCGGAATTTTTACTATCCACTATCCACTATCCACTATCCACTATCCACTATCCACTATCAACTATCAACTATTATATCGCCCTTTCAGGGCGAATACTTTTTTAACCTCAAACAATAATTCCACTGATATATTACCATTTACACTTTCCTAAAATAACAAACTACTTTTTGAAATATTTTTTGTTTTTTACATTAGCCCGATAGGGGCATCAAGATTATAGCCCACCCCAACGGGGTGGGGTTAAGTTCCTCCCAACCCGACGCCCTGAAAGGGCAACGGAATAGTGGAGAGTGGAGAGTTACGCAAGCGGAATT
>JAIRLW010000177.1 GCA_031259095.1 Planctomycetaceae bacterium
GTAATATATCAGTGGAATTTTTGTTTGAGGTTAAAAAAGTATTCGCCCTGAAAGGGCAACATAAGCCAGCCCGCCGCAACGCGGCGGGATTGGAATCCCCAATAAGTCCGCCCTGAAAGGGCAGTATATGTCGTGAATCGAATTGAGTATGTTGCCCTTTCAGGGCGAAATGGTTAGTGGTCAGTTGAACCCTACCCGTTGGGTAGGGCTGGCTTATATTACCCTTTCAGGGCGTAGGAAAAAGATCATAACGTTGATCGCAAAATAAAAATCCCACTGATATATTACGATATTTTGAGAATCAATATAAGGAGTAAACGTTGAAAACGGCTTTTCAAAAATTATTCACTTCCCCGCTTTTATGGGGCGGTTTATTGAGTTTCGGCTTTTATTTTCTGATTCACAACGGCTTGTTGAATCAACCGTTGATTGTCCGGTATTTCGCAGGGCATCCGGTCGAATATATTACGACGATCATGTTTTTTATCGGCGTTGCCGTGCTGGGAATCAAATATCTCCACGTTTTGTCCCAACGGCATTTGTTAAGGCAAAGTCCCATTTTAGAACCGGCTCATAAAGTCGATGTTCGTTATGCCGATCATTATCTGGATAGTTTGATACAGTATGAAAAAAAACATGGTTCGTCCATCTTAACCCGCCGGCTGCAACTCGCTCTGAATTTTGTCCGGCGTTGCGGTTCAGCGGAAGAACTCGATACCGAACTCCGTTATCTTTCCGACGAAGACGCCGCGAAAGCGGATACCGATTACGGTTTGGTGCGGCTCATTCTTTGGGCAGTCCCCATGCTCGGTTTTCTCGGAACCGTTATCGGTATTACCGCCGCATTGGACAGCCTCGATCTGAATACCATCAATGAGTCCAGCCGGAAACTTTCCGAAGGGCTTGCTGTCGCTTTTGATACAACCGGTTTGGCTATCGCCTTAGATGTTGCTCTTTTCTTTATCCAATTTGTTGTTTACCGCGAAGAAAACAACCTGATTTGGGAAACCGACAAACTAACCGACAACGAATTACGCGGACGCTTTGAACTCGGCGTTAGTTCAGAGGACAACGGTCAACTTACAGCAGTCCGCCGAATGATCGAAACGGTTATCAATTCGCTGGAACAACTAACCGCACGGCAATCAAAAATCTGGGAACAAAGTATGTCGGTTGCCAATCAGCGTTTTTCGCAACTGACCGAACAAAACGCGGAAATTCTCAAAAAATCCCTGCTTTCGGCGTTGGACGAAAGTTTGTCGCATCACGCCCAATCACTGGTTCACGCCGAATCACAACTCATCAATCAGGCAAGAGAAACAACGTTGAAATTCAGCGACGCCCTAAAACAAAACGCCGCAGGATTACTTTCGTTACAGGAAGAAACGGTTCGTCAAACCGTCGCGGTGCGGGATGTGATCGGAACCAGTACGCAACTCGTCAAACTCGAAGAACGGCTGCACGAAAATCTCGCGGCGCTGGCTCAAGTCGGAAACTTTGAAGAAACCGTCAACAGTCTTGCCGCAACCATTCATCTCCTCAACGGAAGACATCATTTCGGAGAGTATAAACGCGCATGAGCCGAAAATTCGTTGCCAAACGACGACGCACCGCAAACGGAGAAAATAAAGTAACTCTTTTTCCGTTTCTTGCTGTTCTCCTTTGTACGATGGGAGCATTGATTATGCTGCTGGTGGTGATTGCGCGGAATGTTAAGGAACAAAGTGTTACAGCGGCAAAACCAGCCGCGGCAACGATTGCCGAACAGCAACTCTCCAGCGAACAGGCAACAGAAATTCTGGAACAAATCAAAATGGGAACCGAAGAAGCGGAATGGTTTGCCGAAAATTTGACCCAATCGAAAAAAGAAGCCGAAGAAACTCTCGCCGAAAAACACACTCAATTAGCCTTAGCAGAAAAAGAAACGCAAAAAGTTCACGACGAAATCAAACGGCTTGCCACACTAGCGGAACAATTGGAACATAACGAAAAAACAAAAGAGAATAATGTTGCTGAATTAAAATCGCTGTTGGAACAACGGAAACGGCAATACCAACAAGAAGAACTCGAACTTGCCGAACTTCAAAAAGAAACCGCCAAAGACGCTAAATCTTACGCCATTATCCCTTATCGCGGAACCGCCGGAACTTATCGCCGTCCGATTTATATCGAATGTCGGGACAATAAAGTTATTATCCAACCGGAAGGCATAGAACTGACCGAAGCGGATTTTCTTTTTGCGAATCGTCCCGATAATCCGTTAGATACCGTGCTTCGCGTTATTCGTCAATATTATCTGGAAACGAATCAAATTGTACGCGGAACAGAACCGTATCCATTGCTGGTTGTTCGTCCGTCAGGTGTGGAAGCCTACGAAGCAACCCGACGTGCCGTCGGAGCGTGGATTCAGGAATTCGGTTATGAACTTGTCGAAGAAGACAGCAAAATCGAATATCCCAAACCAAGCGAAGAACTCAAAATACGAATCGAAAAACAACTCGAAATATCGCGTTACCGTTTGGCAGGCTATCTCAACGCCGTCCAAGCCGAACATTCGGCAACAACCCGTTCTCAACAATATCGTCTCGACCATCGCGGCAATGTGTTGCCGTCCAACAATGACCTTGTAACGGTTCCGCGAAATCGCCAGAATAATAGAAACAATAATCGTGATATGGAACGAAACGGACGGATTGGAGGGAATAGTTCTGCCGAAACAACGCCATCTCTGTCTAGTAACAATTATCAGGAATCGTCCGGCAATTCATCAAGTAATCCCGATCCCGATATTTCATTGATTGAACGCCGTAAAAATGCAGGAAATAATCCAATTCCTGATCATTCGGCTTCAGAGTATCCCGTTTCGGGTAATTCGGTTGCCGGTGAAAGAAATAACTTAACGCAACAAAATCCTGCATTCGGAACTCAAACCATTATTACCGGAATGCCCGCTCCGGTTGGGCAACCTTACGGTTCCGAATATTTTTCACAACAACAACAACACCAACAATATTCACAACAGTTACAACAAACTCAACAGTTACAACAACCGCCGAAACAAAGAATTCTCGATTCCGAATCAAACGTTTCATTTTCTGATTCGGCAACGATAAACTCAGTACCAACGAATACATCAACGAACACCTTAACCAATACGCCAACTCATTCAAATTATTCAGAATATTCAGATTATTCAGATTATTCAAAATATTCGGAACCATTAAAACAACCGCCGCCGAAATTGTCGGGAGTTCCTGTAACCGGATATGGAGCAGCAGCAAATCGCGTTGACAATTGGGCATTACGCGATGCAACACCGTTTGCCTCTGCGGTTTCCAGAAACATTAAAATTCAGTGTGAGGCAAACCGCTATGTTTTGGTTCCTCAAACCGGTTTGGTGAGAAGCCGGGTGGTACCGATTACTAATTCCGGCTACGCCGCCGCCGATAAACTCGTTACCGCGATTTGGGAATTTATGGATTCATGGGGAATTGCAGGCGATAAAATGTATTGGCGTCCGGTTTTACAAGTAAAAATTATGCCCGGAGGCGAACAACGGTTTCTGGAATTAAAATCACTACTCCAAAACAGCGGAATAATTATAGTGAATAGTGAATAGTTACGAAAACGTTGTTTTTTACCGTATGTGTTTAAAGGGAATTGTTTGTAATTTAATAATTCCTCAAAATGATTACGGACAAAATAAAGAAAAAGAATATGTTGATTTTGGGTATTAACTACTAACTACTAACTATTCACTATTCACTATTAACTATTAACTATTCACTATTAACTATCCACTATTAACTATCCATGCTTCGTAATACAAAAAAGGGTGAAACACTTGAGATTGGCGGACAAGATTCGTTTCTTGATCTTGTTTCCAACGTGGTTGGTATTCTTCTCATTCTTCTGATGGTTGCCGGAATCCGTGCGCAAAATTCTCCGCCGGAAATTGAAACGATAAATTCTTCCATTCCCGTTATTGACAGTAAAATTCTTGCCGATATTCAAACGAATTATGAAGCGTTTCAGGAAAAAGAAGTTGTTGCAGTTAAACTTCGTGAAGAGGTCAATTCGGTTCATGAACAGATGGAGATTCTTGATGAACATATTCAGATTCAGGCGATGCAGCACGCGCAATTGTTTGATATGATGACTTCTGCACGTGCGGTGATTGATGCGGTTGCGGAGGAAAAAGATCAAGAAACGAAGGAAAAAATTGAATATCAACGGCAACTTCAGGAACTTGAAACGAAATTAGGTCAAATCGGCAGAACGAAACAATGGCTTCAGGCGAATCGTCCGCAGGCAACGGTTATTGAAAATATTCCCACTCCGATTAGTAAATCAGTTGGCGACAAAGACCGTGAAGCCCATTTTCGTTTGCTTGGCGGTAAGATTGTTTATGTTCCGTTTTTGGAGTTGTTTGAAAAGATGAAACTTGAAATTGCTCAAAATCAACATCAATATTTCAAACAGAAATTGAGTGAAAATAAAATTGGTCCTCTTGACAATTTTTATTTGGAATACATGCTGGTTATTTACGATGTTCCGATGCAGGATGCTTATGGGACGGGCGTAGGTAAGAGTTTACAGTTGGAGTATGCGGAAATGGTTCCTATTCGGGATCGGTTGGGCGAACCGCTTAAAGGTGCGTTGATTTCACCAGATTCTGAACTGAAACGCCGGCTTAAAATGTATCGGCAAGATATTTATACGATTACAGTTTGGGTTTACCCTGATTCCTTTGAGGAATTTATTGAGTTGAAAAAATTTCTTTACGCTCAAGGTTATCGGGTTGCGGCGCGTCCGTTGGATTTTGGAATGCCGATCAGTGGTTCGCCGCGCGGTTCAAAATCAGCGGCACAATAAGTAGTGGAGAGTTGATAGTTGATAGTTGATAGTTGATAGTGGAAAGTGGAGAGAATGAGTGGACGCAATGTGGGATTTTTTACCATAAAAATTCGTTTTTAATTACAGAATTATTTGTCCCAATTTGTCCCAATTTGTCCCTAATGTCCCTTCTGTCCCTATCTGTCCCTAAAATTGAAACATTAGGCTAAAGAGACAATAATTTTATAAGACAAATTTGTTTTTGGCAAAAGTATTTTTAGAGATTCCTTAATATTTTATTCGTTATAATTTGTTGCGGAAAATATTTGTGATATAGAAAAAATCTACTCAAGGAAATGACGGCAATGATTTAAATTAACATTGTTTATTCTTTGAACATTCCTCTTGACTTAGCGAATTATTGCAAAAATGTCTCTTGAAATTCCTGATCTTCGTTCTCCGGTTCAGTATTTGAAGGGGGTTGGTACGCAGCGTGCGGAAATTTTGAAACGAATTGGAATTTATCGGGCGGCGGATTTATTGTTCTATTTTCCGCGTGATTATCAGGATATGACGGAACGGCGTGAAATCGACCAACTCAAGGAAGATCGTTCAGTACAAACAATTATTGGTACCATTGAAGAATGGGACACGCGGTCCACTGTTCGCGGTCAACTTCTCAGTCTTGTTATAAATTGCAACAATAAAGGTTATGTGAAAGGACTTTGGTTTAAGATGCCGTATATGATGCGTGATTTTGCCAGCGGCAGGCGTGTGATGTTAACCGGCAAACCGAAATATGATCATCCTTTTTGGGTGATGATGCATCCGCAGATCACGTATCTTGCCGAAACGGAAAATGAAGACGAAGTCGAACCGTATTTACCGATTTATTCGTTGACGGAAGGACTGAAACAATTTCATCTCCGAAGAATTCTTCGCAATATGTTACCGGTTTATGCTCCGTTGCTTGACGAAGTTTTTCCCGAACAATTTCTGGCGGAACACAAATTGTTACCGATACGCGAAGCGATTCCGGCGATTCATTTTCCGCCGGACAAAACGACCATGTTGTGGGCGAAACGTCGTTTTATTTATCAGGAACTTTTTGTACTACAACTTGGTTTGGCGGTTCGCCGTCTTCAGCATCGTACTCATTTGAAAGCGTCACCGTTGCCGGTTGACCCCAAGATTGATATTCGGATTCGGCAACGATTTCCGTTCACTTTAACGAAAGCGCAGGAACGGGTGATCAAGGAAATTTCGAACGATATGTCGCGTCCGGTTCCGATGAACCGGTTGTTACAGGGCGATGTGGGGAGCGGTAAAACGGTTGTGGCGGTTTACGCGATGCTTCTTGCGGTTGCCAACGGTCATCAGGCGGTGTTTATGGCGCCGACCGAAGTGTTGGCGCGGCAACATTTGCGTACATTAACCCGAATGCTCGAAAACAGTCAGGTTAAAATTGTACCGTTATTCGGCGGTCAGAAACCGAATGAACGCGCTCATGTTTTACAAGATATTGCAACAGGTTCGGCTCAGATTGTTGTTGGAACGCAGGCGATTATTCAGAATGAAATTTCGTTCCAAAAACTTGGACTGGTGGTGATCGATGAGCAGCATAAATTCGGTGTTCTCCAACGTGCCGCGTTGAAAACCGGCGGAAAATTTGATCCGCATTATCTGGTGATGACGGCAACGCCGATTCCGCGAAGTGTTACGATGACATTGTTCGGCGATCTTGATGTATCAATAATGAACGGAATGCCGCCGGGCAGACAAAAAGTTACAACCTATCTCGCCGGACCGGAACGCCGTACCGCATGGTGGGATTTTGTTGCGCGAAAAGTTACAGAAAACGGTTGGCAAGGTTATGTTGTGACGCCGTTGGTTGAAGAGTCGGAAAATTTTGATGCGCGAAGTCTTCAAGAAGTTTATGAACAATTATCGACCGGTCTGCTCAAAGGAATTCGGCTTGGTATTATTCACGGTCGAATGCCTGCTGCGGAAAAAGAAAAAATTATGTTCGATTTCCGTACAGGCGAAATTCAAATCCTGATTGCGACAACAGTTATTGAGGTTGGCGTGGATGTTCCGAATGCGAATCTGTTGACGATTGAAAGTGCAGAACGTTTCGGGTTATCGCAATTGCATCAACTTCGCGGAAGAATCGGACGAGGCGGCAATCCGGGTTATTGCACCGTATTTTGTAACGCGGTTACGGAAGAATCGCAAAAACGGTTACAGGCGTTTGTGAAGTTATCGGACGGATTTAAACTGGCGGAAAAAGATTTTGAAATTCGCGGCGCCGGTGATTTATTTGGAACGCAACAACACGGAATGCCTCCGTTTCGTGTTGCGGATTTAGTGCGGGACAAGGAAATTCTGTACGAAGCCAAAAAAGACGCAACTGATTTAGTTTTTTCCGATCCCGGCTTAGCAAAACCGGAACACGCCAAACTCCGACGTCAAATGTTAGGTCGTTACGGTGCGGTTCTCAATCTGGGCGACGTCGGATAAAGTAATTAAATGTCTAATTATTGTTTTTAAAATTATTTTTGTTTGAGGTTAAAAAAGTATTCACCCTGAAAAGACAGTATATCTTGTGAATCAAAATAGGGTTCGAATAATCCGGCGTAATATTGCACAACAAAAAATATGGCAATTTTGTCCGGAACTTCGGGTTAAAATTTATTTGCTAAACGTTGGCGTTTATCCATGAAATATTGATACAACGCTTTTTGTTCGTCTGTCCAGGCGTTGGCTTCCGTGTACGAACCGCAAAACGGAACGCAAATGTCTATCCACGCCGCAATAGTTCGTTTTTCTGACGGTGAAACGTTGACGTCATAATGTGTTTTGTCCAAATATTTCATCAGCGGACTCTTTGATGAGCCGTTAAAATACGGCGGCAACACCTGCGGACGCGATTCCGCATCAACCCAATTCGTCAACTTCCCACTCACCCCGTAATTCGTCAACTTCAAATACGATACCGTATAAAGTCTGCCGTTGCTCTGCCACGGATGTTCACGATATTTACCAAAATCATTTTGTAAATCCGAATGAACAACCCCGCGAAGATCAATTTTCGCAGAAAGTAAATCGCCCTTGCCAACCGTAACTTTCTCCGCATCATTGACATCTTCATTATGACAACGAATACAATGTTTGTCCCAAATCGGTTGAATCATTTCGGAATAACTGAAACCGCGCGGCGAATTATTGTTCACCGTGTAGAGTTTACTTTTGCCTGTTGCTTGTTGACCGCTGAAAGTTGATAATTTGTTTTCATGGCAACCAATACACGCAAACGTTTCTCCGGGTTGCAATGTTGTCCAACTCCGCATCGTTTGAACGCAATAGCCGTTTTGGTCTAATAATTGAAAATAAACCGGAGTCCGTGCCGGAACTTCCACATAAACGCTGCCGTCTTGTTCAACCGGAACTTCACCGAGAATACGTTTCACATCCCATGAACCGCTTCCCGCCGCAATCGGAGTTGTTACACGGTCAACCGTTCCTCTTGCACCGAACATTTTATTTTGTCCCGCCGTTCTGCCGTCCCGAACATGAGCCGCCCGATACTCCAACGCAACAACACGCATCGATTTAATCGTTCCGCGCTTCACGCCTTCTGTCCCCTTGCCGATATAAACATCCCGTATGTAAAATTTGCCGGTTTTTTGGGTCAAATCAATTTGAGACGATTTCAATATCGGCTGATTCCGCGCCGTCAAAAGAACAGGTTGTCCGCAGGAAATCGCCGAATCATACGCAAGCAATTCACGCTCGCCCTCACTGTTCATCCAATACAAACCAAACGGGATTTGATATTTTGTCCTTCTTTTCGCGCCGCCTTCGGGAATATACGCAACAATATAATTGTCTTCATCCGTTGCAAACGGATATTGAAACGTTTCGCCGTCTTGTCCGAATTGGTCATTAAGATGGGGAATACTGTCTTTCCAAACAGGAAGATTGCAAGGCTTCCGCGGCGCAAGAAATTCTATTCCGCTGTTGCCGTCCATTCCTTTCGCACGGTCAACCATGATCAACTTGCCCCGTTGATCAACATGATGCCCCGACGCAATTCCAATCACCTTATTCGTACCGGGAACGCCGCGAGCGTGAATAATTGCCGTCGGAAAATATTCACCGCCGCCGTAGAAAACTTGTTGCGCGGTACCATCGTAATCCATTTGAAAAAGCGGTTGCTGATGAACCGGATTACGGTCATTGTATTCCCATCGCGTGTAAATCACCGCGCCGTTGTCAAGAACTTGCGGGTAAAGCGTATGAACTTGATCAAAACCAACACGCCGAATATTTTTGTTGCCAATATTGTAAATGTACAAATTACTCACCGGCACGGGCCAACAATCCGTTAGTTGTACGCATCGTGTTGACTGAAACACAATATTACCGTCCGGTAAATACGCCGGCTCCACATCAGAAACCGCAACATCATTCGTCAACTGCTTCACTTCACGGCTCGCAACATCCATTTCATAAAGATGATAATCATCCGTTTGAATGTTGTTACGCATTGAGAAAACAATTCTCTTACCATCATAGGAAACATTGGGATCGCGGATTAAACCTGTTTTCGTTTCAAGAAGCAATTCGTCATTGAAATCGAAACCGAAACCGAAACCAAAACCAAAATCGGAATTGACGCCGGACGAATTGTTTTGCTCGATTTCGTGATTGACCTTATGATTGGCAAGAGTCAATGTCAATAAACGGAGTTGCGCACCGACGCGGAAGTCAGGACTTTGTTCTTTGTAAGGATGATCTGTAACCATATCGGTCGGATGCATTTGACAAGGACCGCTCAAAACGCAATGTTTGGCGTAAACGATTTTGAGTTGACCGTCAATTCCGTTTTGCCGAATCCAATCGGCAAGACGAAGTTGACGGCGAATTTCGCACGCTTTGAGATACAACTTTTTCCATCGCGGATCATTGCCCGAAACATTTTGCAACAATTTTTCCTCTTCCCGCAACAATTTCGTATCAACATTTTTGACTTCAAGTTCATCAAGAACTTTTCGCAACATTGCCGATTCCGTTGAACAATCTTTTGTTGTTTCGGCAAGCGGTAAACTTTCCGTTACTTCTTCATTGGTGAGTGCGTGAATGTCATAATTTTGTGCCGCTTTTCCGAAACG
>JAIRLW010000232.1 GCA_031259095.1 Planctomycetaceae bacterium
TCCAACCTCTGGAATGGCGAATCTCTTTTCGGTAAAACAGAACCCGAACTTGGAAATTGGCCCATAGAATTGATCCATTCTAACGTAAACGGGGGTACTTTTAACGTAGAAGTACCCACTTTTAACGTAGAAGTACCCCCTTTTATGCTGAGATTTTCAGAATTGGGCGTAATTTTGAAGAACATTACATCTGTTTTGTTCGATGGGTGAATTTTGTTTTATCAAAAATTTTACAGCAAAGGAATGATTTATGCCTAACAGATCAGATTGGTTTCCCGGTCCGCGTGCGGATCAGATTTTGACGGCGAAGGATTGGCTGCTCCTTTTGAGCCGTCCGACGCCTTGGGGGGTTCCGTCTCCCAATGGTCCCTTAGATCAAGGGATTTTAGGGACTAAAAGGACATTAGGGACAAATGATGTTGATTTTTCATAAAACGTTGGCGGTTAAAAAACGAATTTTTATTTTTAGAGGTTCCCGATGTTTCTATGGTTAATCGGTTTTAATCAGCGGTTCGCCGGTTTTAATCTGAGACTTGTTGGTTTTTAATCTGGGACTCATTGGTTTTAATCTGGTTTTAATCCGAGACTTGTTGGTTTTTTTAATGGTAGGCGATGTTTCGCCGACGCGACCTTGAGGCAAAAGTCCGCTATCACGCAACGCCAATCGCTTACCATACCAATCGCCCACCACACAAGGCCGCCGACGGCATGTTGGAAATCAAAGCAAATAATCCTGAATCGCTTTAACATTGACGTTTGGATTTTCACGGAGGAAGGAAACCGCTTCGAGAAACGCTTTGGCTCCGCGAATGGTTGTTACCAACGGAACGCCAACACGCATTGCGGTTGTTCGGATTAGAACTTCGTCCCGATGCGGATTTTTGCCTGACGGCGTGTTGATAATCCACTGCACTTTACCGTCAATTATTCGGTCAAGAATATTGGGGCGTTCTCCTTCGATAATTTTTGAGATTGTTTCGACTTTGAACCCCATACTTTCCAAAACCGCACCGGTTCCGCGCGACGCAATGATATTGAATCCAAGTTGAACCAATTGACGGGCAATCTCGCCAATCACCGGTTTATCCGATTCTTTGACGGACACAAAAACATTACCGGAAAGCGGAATTGGAACACCGGTTCCGTTTTCTCCTTTTGCAAACGCTTCGCCAAACGTTTCGGCAATTCCCATGACTTCGCCGGTCGATTTCATTTCGGGACCGAGCCGCGTGTCCACTCCCGGAAACCGCGACCAAGGGAACACCGATTCTTTGACCGCCACATGATTCAATTCCTGCCAACGTTGAAACGGTTTGACCAAAAACATTTCCGGTAATTTTTCGCCGAGCATGACCCGCATGGCAATACTGGCCAGCGGTTCGCCGATTGCTTTACTGACAAACGGAATAGTCCGGCTTGCACGCGGATTGACTTCCAAGACATACACCAAATTATTTTTAATCGCAAACTGAATATTCAACAGACCAATAACATTCATTTTAAGAGCGATTTTCCGTGTCGCGTCTTCGAGTTGCCGAATCAGTTTGGGCGTCAACGACAATGGCGGAAGCGAACACGCCGAATCACCGCTATGAATTCCCGCTTCTTCGATATGTTCCATAATCGCCGCAACAAGGACCGTTTCACCATCGGCAACCGCGTCCACATCAATTTCGATAGCGTCTTCCAGAAAGCGGTCAATCAGAATCGGACGTTCTTCGCTGAGCGTTAAATCTGCTTGCAAGGAATATTCGAGCAAGGCGTTCCAATACGATTTCAGATCGTCGCGGTCGAAAATGATTTCCATCTTCGCACCGCCAAGAACAAAACTAGGACGCATCAACACCGGAAAACCAATACGTTCTGCAGCGGCAAGAGCGTCGTCGAGTTCGACGGCGGTTGCGCCGGGAGTTTGACGGATTTCGAGTTCTTGGAGCATTTCTCCGAATTGCCGGCGATCTTCTGCCAAGGCAATTGCGGCAACGTCGGTTCCTAAAATCGGAACGCCTTCATCGGAAAGAGCCTTTGCCAAATTGAGCGGAGTTTGACCGCCAAACTGTAACACGACGCCGATTGGTTTTTCATGGGCAATAACCGCGAGAACATCTTCGAGTGTTAGCGGTTCAAAGTAAAGAATGTCCGACGTGTCATAATCAGTCGAAACCGTTTCGGGATTGCAATTCATCATAATGGCACGATAACCCATGCGTTTTACGGTGAACGCCGCATGGCAGCAACAATAATCAAATTCGATCCCTTGACCAATACGGTTGGGACCGCCGCCGAGAATCAGGACAGATTGTTGAGATCGAGTGGTCTGTGGGTATGAAGTCTGCATGGAGGAAGGTTGGAATAAGGTTTTAACCGCAAGGCGTCGAGAACTAAACAGAGGTCGTCTATTTTACAATCTAACCATGAAAAACACAATCACCCGTTTTCCCTTGCCGTTTTGGTCTTGAGACGTCTGGAGTGGTTACGGTTGCCGTCCAACGTTATTGATTGACGGAGACTTGAGGATTACTTGTCCCTACTGTCTCATTAATCTCTACTGTCCCCAATCTTCGGAACAGTAGGGACAATAATCTTTAGTCTTTAAAGGTTCAATGGTCGTCGGCGAAACGGATTTGTTCATTGTTGAAACCGAAAGACCGGATTTCAAAACCGGCTTTCTTTTGTACGGGAATCGTCATCAGTGCGGCGATTCCCTGATTTTTTTTACAATATTCTTCTGTTTGTTCTGCGCCGAGTATAAAAAACGCGGTCGAAAGAAGTTCAGCCTGTGTTGCTGTCGGAGCAAGAACGGTCACCGAAACAACTCCTTCCGCCGGTTGTCCGGTTCGCGGATCAATCAAATGGGAATAACATCGCCCGTTATAACGGAAAAATTGTTTTTGCGAACCGGAAGTCGCAACCGCTTCGTTGTTCAACGTTAGTTCCGCCAACCGTTTTCCCGGACGCATCGGATGAGCCGCTCCAATCTTCCAACCGGAACCAACCGCCAACACACTGCTCAAACCGCCCTGAAACAAAAAACGATCAACGCCTTGTTCCAAAAGTTTTCGTGCAGCAATATCCAACGCAAAACCCTTGCCGACACAGCCGAAATTCAGTTCGACTCCTTTTTTTCTGAACCGAATCGTTTTTGTTTCCGAATCGAGTTCAAGCAATCGGTAATCCGTATTCGCCAAGGCCGTTTCGATTTCCGACGCGGTTGGAATTTGTCCTTTGCGTTTGGCAAACCCCCATGCTTTCCAAAGCGGACTACTGGTAATATCAACCGCTCCGCCTGTTGCTTCGGCAAATTCCGCGCAACGTGTTATCAGATGAAACAATTCCTCATCAAGCCGAACCGGAATTTCGTGAGCGGTCAGATTAATGTACTGAACGCGGCTGTCGAAACGAAAAACCGATAAAACTTGCTCAAGACGTTCTACTTCGTCG
>JAIRLW010000237.1 GCA_031259095.1 Planctomycetaceae bacterium
CGGCGAATGTCTTCACGACCCATAAAAACACGGCATTCAAAACCAAACAACGCCGCAACGGTTGCTGTTGCCACGCCATGTTGTCCCGCACCGGTTTCCGCAATCAATCGCGTTTTTCCCATTCGCCGCGCCAAAAGTGCTTGCCCGATGGTGTTATTGACCTTGTGCGCTCCCGTGTGATTCAAGTCTTCACGCTTGAGCCATATTTTCGTTGCAAGATCATTACCGGAATTTTTGTTCCTATTTTTTCGGTTGCCGCTTAAATGTTCGCTTAATCGTTGCGCAAAATAACACGGCGTTTCACGTCCGACGTAATGGCGTAACAATTGATGGTATTCCGTCCAAAAATTTTCGTCCTGAAAAGCTTCTTTTGCGGCGGCTTTCAACTCAATCAACGGCGTCATTAACGTTTCACCAACATAAATTCCGCCGTAATCGCCGAAATAACCGCGTAAATCAGGATAATTTGTAAAATTCGTTATAGTCGATGTCGAAGGCATTGGTTTAAAAAATTAAAAAAAAGGATTTGAAGAATTTATTAGTTAATTAGTCAAAGTTATTTTATTTGTCTCATTAGACACAATTGCCGTTAATGTTATAAATTTTAATGTAGGGACATAAATGGACAATAGGGACAATGGGGACAAATAATTTTTAATCAATTATCTTTACTTTGAAATATTGTATTTTTTATTGTCTGAAGGAATTGGATGATGATTTTTTTGTAAAACGACGTAATCTGTTTCGATATTCCGTTTGAAAGTTTCCGGTAACTCATTCCAAACGTGCATATCAATACGAAAAGGAATATTACTTTCATCAAAAGCATCACGTAAAGCATTCACTTTCAACCGATCATTTTCGTTGGCGAAAATCACAAGATCAAGATCAGAATTTTGCCGCGCCGAATGTTTAATCCGCGATCCAAAAATCCATGCCGTTACGTTAGGCAAATAACGGTCAAGCAGCGAAATAATTTCGTTACGTTGTTCTTCGGTAATACTCAATATTTTTTGATTCATGGTTTGATTAGTGATCCGATTGATTTTGTTTATTGTAATAATTCTTCGGTGAGCGTTTGATAAAGTTTAATGGCGTCGTCAATAAATTGCGGAACAATTTGTAAACATTCCGTTGCTTTTGTGCCGCTGTAATCGTGAGCGGTTCCGGTTCGTGAGTCGGCGTATATTAGCCATTGTTCCACTGGCGACGGCAACAGATTATTTTCGTTCGCTAAACGAAAAACCGGTTTCGGACTGTTCGGAACTTCTGCCAATCCTAATTCGTCAACAATATAACGCTTCAATATTTTCCAAAGCGTATCGTAACATGTTTCAAACCGTTGAATCACCGATTCCGCCAACGCTTCCCGATCCAACTCGATCAGTTCCTTGCGTTGATCCGACCGCCGGTAATTTTCAAATTGACGTTGCAAATGAATCAATGATTTTTGTAGTTTTTCGTAATTCATTTTTTATAACGATTTAGATTAATGTTAATGGGTTAACGTCAACATTTCAACCGCTCTGGCAATTCCCATTGCTTTATTGACGGTTTCTTTGCGTTCCAATTCCGGTACGGAATCATATACGATACCGCCGCCGGATTGGGCGGTTAATTTTCCGTTGCGGATTTGGGCGGTACGGATAGTGATTGCAAAATCGATATTTCCGCCGAATGAAATATATCCTGCCGCACCGCCATACACACCGCGCGGAAATTCTTCTTGTTCCGCGATAATCTGCATTGCCCGGACTTTCGGCGCGCCGCTCAATGTTCCAGCCGGAAAGGTTGCTTCGAATAAATCAAAACCGTCATAACCATCTTCCAATTGCGCCGTAACATTGGAAACAAGATGCATCACATGCGGATGACGTTCAATAAACATTAAATCTGTAACTTGAACCGTTCCGGTTTTGGCGATACGTCCTAAATCGTTACGCCCTAAATCGACGAGCATTAAATGTTCCGCTTTTTCTTTTGGATCGCGTAACATTTCGTCCGCTAATTCACGATCACGTTGTTCGGTTTCACCGCGTTTCCGTGTTCCGGCAATTGGTCGCAGCGTTGCGGTTCGACCTTCAAGCCGAATCATTGTTTCCGGCGACGATCCCGCTAACACCGAACCGCTCAAGTGCATGAAAAACAAATACGGAGCCGGATTCGCAAAACGTAACGCCCGATATAACGAAACAGCATCCGGCGCATTTTCCGAAACAAATTGTTGCGAAAACACACATTGAATCAAATCACCGGCGGCAATATGTTCCTTGATAATTTCAACCCGATGATAATATTCCTCTTCCGGCAAAATCGGTTTTAGTTTCAATTTACCGGTATGTTTTGGTTGCGGCGTCGGCATTGGTTTTTCGAGTTCGGCGGCAATTCGTTCCGTTTCCGCAACCGCATTTTCGTACAACTTTCGGAGTTCAGTGTTTGACGGCGGACTGGAATGTCCGTGATTAGAATGTCTTTGATTGGGAAAGGTCAAAACACAAATAGTCAATGTTTGACGGGCGTTGTCGAAAATTAACATTGTTCGCGGAATAACGAAACTTGCAAACGGTTCATTTTCCAATTGATTCGGAATATTTTCAAAAAATTCAACCATTTCGTATGCAAAATAACCGACAAGTCCGCCGAAAAAACGCGGTAAATCCGCATGTTCAACCGCTTTGTAACTCGTCATCAACTGACGCAAAACTTGTAACGGTTTATTGCGATGCGGCGTTTTGTTTTCGGTAACGATTTTGCCGGATTCGTCATATTCGGTTACGGCAATATCGTTTTTGTGAACTTCGACAAAAGCATGCGGGGCAATTCCGAGAAACGAATATCGTCCCCATTTTTCGCCGCCTTCAACACTTTCAAGCAGAAAAACGCCTTCCTGACCGTTGTAAAATCGTTGCAACAATGAAACCGGTGTGTGTAAATCGGCTAATAATTGCCGTGTTACAGGAACAACATCCGCTTTTTGACATTCCGCTAAAAAATGATCAAGTTGAGTAACCATTGCAAATAATGAAAAAATAAAAGGTAATAAAAAATGAAAAGGAATAAAAAAAGCCGACCTTTTTTAGTAGGCGGCTTTTTTTCAATTTTGGTGATTGACGAAAAAAGCCGTGAACGATATTGCTCACGGCTTATCAGGATTGTATTTTCTATGACAAAACGATTGCCGGAGCAGTTTCGGTGCGCCGCCAGAAACGCCAGTCATAATCAATTTCAGTTTTTGCAAAATAATTAAAATGGTTCATAGTACACTTTCGCCTTCAAAAAAATTTAATGTTGGTGATTTTATTACGTCGTTTTACTGTTGTCAAGCGGGAGGTTTTGAATTGGGACTTTTTACTTTTACTTTTACTTTTACTTTTGCTCTCCGATTTTCTGCCGTTCACAGGGTTACAGTCTCGGCTATCGCCGACGCGGTCTTTTGGCAAAAGGTCGCCTACCGGATCAAGATCGCCTACCGGATAAAGATTATCTATCTGATAAAGATTACCTACTGATATTTGCTCAAACTGGTAATCAGTTTTCAAACCGTTTGTGAATAGACGTCAAATTTTGCTCTTGCAAGTAAACAGTGTTTTCGATATTCTTTGCGTCTTCCAGTTTTCCTGACACGCGAATATTAACAACAATATTAACCTGATTGCCCGATGTTTTTACACGATAACGAACCGCAAAAACGGAGTGTTTTGAGTCCGCGAGATTCGGTTTTGAAGAGTTCTACTTCGAAAAACGCCACACAGATTGCCATTGAAGAATCATTGAGTTTTGATTGTCCGCCGGACGCAATGATTTCTATTTCCGGTCGAACCTATTTATATTTTGCCGGCAACAGTTATTTAGGATTGCAGGCTGAACCGGAAATTTTAGCCGCAACCTGTGAAGCGGTACTCCGTTATGGCGTTGGCACCGCAACCAGTCGGGCAGCCTTCACCTCGCCGCCGGTCTTCGAAGTCGAACACCGTATCGCTGAAATTTTAGGAACCGAACGATCTTTTTATACCGTTTCCGGTTATATCGCCAACCAAATTTTGTTGGAATCGTTGGAAGGAACTTTTGACCGGATTTTTATCGATGAGTCGTCCCATTATTCTCTGTTCAACGCCGCCCAACGGATTCGCGGTTCACGTTGCCGACCAATTACGTTTCGGCATCGCAATCCCGATGATTTGAAGGATAAACTGGAAAGGAATCTCCAACTACACGAAAAACCAATCGTTATCACAGACGGCGTTTTTTCCTTTCTTGGAACGATTGCACCAATCAGGGATTACGTTGATTTACTCGCCGACTACAACGGCTCTTCCCTTTGGATCGATGACGCTCATGGTTTCGGAGTTCTTGGCGAAAACGGTTGTGGAACGCTGGAACATTTCGGGTTCGATTATTCGATGGTCAACCGAACCATCCAAGATGACGCGGATCATTTTGGGTTTGGCGATGTTTCAACGATCTCGACACGGTTATTGAGTTGTTTTTCCCTGAGTAAAGCGGTTGGCGGTTGCGGCGGCGTGATACCGGGCAGCGAATCGTTTATCCAACGATTAAAAGATCGTTCGTCCGTTTTTTTCGGCGCAAGCGCGCCAGCAAGTCCTGTTGCAGCGGCAACCGCCAAAGCGTTGTCTATCATCACCCAAAACTCCATCCGTCGGAAACTTCGGGAGAATATCGCCTTACTGAAAAACGGTTTGCGAAATTTGGGACTGGAAATCAATGATGCACCGGTTCCGATTATTATTCTGACACTTGGTTCATCCGGCAATATGCGCCGTATCCAAAAAGAACTTTCCCAAAAAGGAATTTTAATTTCTTATCTTCCGCGTTACGCCGGACTTGGTTCCACAGGGGCGTTACGTATTGCCGTGTTCACCACTCATACTGCCGAAATGATTGCGGAATTGATTGATACACTCAAAAAAATTCTTTAATTTGAAGTAATATCTCAGTGGAAGTTTCGTTTGAGGTTGAAAAAGTATTTGCCCTGAAGGGGCAACAAGATTATAGCCTACCCCAACGGGGTAGGTTCAAGGACCATCACCAACCGAAGCCCTGAAAGGGCGTCAAGATTATAAACGGTTTGTCATTTATCAATATCCCGTTGCCCTTTCAGGGCGTTGGGTTGGCGCGGGGATTTTTGACCTACCCCGTTGGGGTAGGCTATAATACTAACGCCCCTTTCAGGGCTAATATAAAAAATAAAACTTCCACTGAGATATTACGAAAGTAATATCTCAGTGGAAGTTTCCCGTAAGACAGCGGAACTGCCGCAATGGGGTTGACCTACTTGTCATTTCTCCAAGAATCTGAAATAATCAGAAAAATTCCGCTAAAATCGATTTTAGCCGATTTCGGTCGAATTTAGTTTGTGAAGAAAAGTTTTTAGAACATAATGCGTACCATAAACTGCCAATAAAAACATTAATCAAATGAAAACCGGCGTTATAAAAAAAATCTTTTTTTGTTTTGTTTTTTCCTTTTTTACGGAGTTGACGTTTCTTTGCGCCGACGAGTATTTATTGAAGGAAGGCGGGAAAATCAGAGGTGAACTTCTCAATACGGAGGAAGTTCCGCGAAAAACGTATCAGATTCGGACGGACGACGGTTTGGAAATTGGGATTGCGTCGAAATATATTGACCGTCCGGCAAAAGGGGAACGTGAAGCGATTCTCGAATACAATGTTTTTGCGCCGTTTGAAGAGGACACGATTGAGAATCATCTGAAAATTGCGGATTGGTGTAGTAAGCATCAATTGCCGGAGTTATCACGTTTACACTGGAATCAAATTTTGGAACACGATCCTGAACACAAATCCGCACGAAGTGTTCTTGGTTACATCAAAGGCGAAGACGGTTCATGGATAACGCAACAAGAATTGTTGAGCAGCCGCGGACTAATTCAACGTAACGGAAGTTGGAAAACGCAGCAGCAAATCGATATTGAACAGATGCTTGAAAAACGGAAACAAGCGGAAAGTGATTGGAGGAAAAAAATTGATGCGTGGCGAAAAGTGTTACCTAATCATGCCAAAGCGAAAAGTGAACTTTTAGCGGTAACAGATTCGTTGGCAATAACCGCGTTGTGGGACGCTTTATTGTCGGAGCAGAACGAAGACACGCGCATCTTGTTACTCAAAGCTCTTTCGAACATTGGAACGTCGCCTGCGCTTCACCATATTGCTCGTTGGTCGATGAACACACGTGAAAATGCTGAAGTCCGCCGGACATGTTTTGATGAAATCCGCAAACATGCCGCGGCGAAACAAGCGTTGGTTGGATTTTACGCATCGCACTTAAATTCGCAACACGATGTATCAACAATTAACGCGGCGGCGGCGGCGTTGGGTGAAATTGGCGGACGTTCGGCGACGCCGCAACTTATTGATGCGTTAATAACGGTGCACACGGAAACTAAAACCGTCAACGCTCCAGGACCGGCTTTCGGTAACATGAATAACGTAACCGGAACGCAGTTTGCTTGGGGAAATCAAAAAGTAAAAGAAGTTCGAACCAGTCGCAATCAGGAAGTTTTGAACGCCTTGATCAAACTTAGCGGAGAGAATTTTCAATACAATCAAGACGCATGGCGGACATGGCTCATCGAATCACGGCGAACCACCTCATTCAACGCCCGACGAGGTTAATAAAGGAATCTCTAAAAATATCATTTGCCAAAAGATTTTTGATTATTTTACTTAATCGATTATTTGTCCCATTAGTCCCTATCGTCTCTAAAATCCCTCTAAAAAAGGACTTTGGGGATGATAGGGACAAAAGGAAAAAACTTTACGAATATGAAATTGGCTCTTTGCAACGAAATGTTTGAACTTTGGCGTACAGATACAGGTTTTGATTTTCCGCGTGTGTTTGATTATATTCGGCAATGCGGTTACGATGGAGTGGAGATTGCGCCTTTCACGATTGAGCAGGATGTTTTTCATATTCCGGCAAGAAAACGGATTGAGATTTCGCGTTTAGCGGAACAGTCGGGTCTGGAAATCACCGGATTACACTGGTTGCTGGCGAAAACAGAAGGTTATTATTGGACAACGCCTGATCCGGTTCTTCGTCAAAAAACGGCGGATTATTTTCTTGAATTGATTCGGCTTTGTGCTGATCTTGGCGGAACGTACATGGTTCTTGGTTCGCCGTTGCAACGGAATTTGTTGTCCGGTGTTACAAAGAATCAGGCGTTGGACTACGCTGCCGATGTGTTGACGAAAACAATTCCGATGCTTGAAAAAAGCGGGGTTCGTATTGCGTTGGAACCGCTTGCTCCGAAGGAAACCGATTTTTTGCAAACGGCGGCAGAAGGCGTTGAGTTAATTCAAAAGATTGGCGCTCCGCAACAGATTGCTCTCCATCTCGACTGTAAGGCGATGTCGGCAGAAAATATTCCGATACCGGAATTGATTCGTCAATATCGGGAGTATTTAATTTATTTTCATGCTAACGATCCGAATTTACAAGGACCAGGTTTTGGCGAGTTGACTTTTGAACCGATTCTCCAATCGCTCTATGATATTGGCTATAACGGTTGGATTTCCGTCGAGGTTTTCGATTACGTTCCCGGTGTTGAATGTCTTGCAACCGAAAGTATCCGGTATCTCAAAAATTGTTTTGAAAAAATACTGGGAATCTCTAAAAAGATCGTTTGCTAAAAGATTTTTTAATCAATTAAGGGAACTTCTAAAAACCCCCTTGTGATTATTTGATGTGATGTTATGATATTTTTGTATTTTGTTTTTCCCATTTTTTTCCACTTCATTTTAGGATAGGTTTATTTTATGTCCC